>JASLML010000039.1 GCA_030746535.1 Fidelibacterota bacterium | reverse complement strand
CACCTGTTGGTATCAGTTCTACATATCCCGTGATTCGTATATGACGGCCGGGGCGACACTTGTGAACCTGCTTAAGGCGAACAGCGACCCCCGCGAAACCATCTACTATGGTAATGCATCAACCGGCGATACTGTTCGGGGTGCAGCGCGCGGTGAGAACTATGATGGGCATTCTTACTTAGGTAGCACCTATTTTGGAGGTGACGCCAGTATTGATATTCTCAGCTATGAAGAGAATCTTCTCATTCTTGCTGAAGCTGAATATCTCCTTGGTAATGAGGCCGCAGCGCAGGGTCATCTGAACTCGGCGCGCAGTGCTGCAGAGACCAAGTGGTCCATGACTGCCGGCGTGCTTGGCACATCAAGCTCAACCGGTGCCACCCTTATGGGTGAAATCAGTGAAGAAAAGTATGTTGCACTTTTCTTGAATGCAGAAGTGTGGAACGACTGGAAGCGTAACTGCTACCCGGCGCTGTCCAGCAACTCCGGTGTTCCCGGCAGGTTCTATTATTCGGATGATGAAAGGAATGCAAATACAAACATTCCCGTTCCCGCTGATCAACCTGCAAGGAACGACAACGATCCTTCTGGATGCAGCTAAGCTGATTTAGTCAGTTAGTTTGAAAAAGCCCTCCGCGATAGCGGGGGGCTTTTTTATTACAGGAAGGTTTTTTGTTGTGGTATTGAAGTTTATCGGAAGATATAAGTGAGCAGCGGGTAAAGCGTATCGTATGGAATCCCTTGCCCAAGGTAATATTCGCCGCCCGCATCCTGCAGGATTAGTTCCCAGTGCAAATGCGCGCCTGTGCGCTTCCCTTCTGCAGCATCTTTGATCCCACTGTTGCCGGATAGTCCGATTACTTGGCCCTTGTCAACGAATGTTCCGGGCGTTATGTCTGCATTGATATGAGAAAGGTGCGCATAAATAGAAACCGCCCTGAATCCTGGAACCAATGAAAATCCATGATCTATGAATACCGCCTGTCCAAGCAAAATATGATTAAATATGTCAGACGGCGTATGACCCGTTTGATGCGCTGTTTTCAGCAGGTTTGCTCTGAATGCGGCTGATACCTCGCTAAACTCGTGATCTGCCCGAATTACGGTTCCTACCGCCGCTGATTTTACAGGTGTTCCCCAGTCCGCCCAAAAATCAATCCCTCGATGAATTCCGTTTCTGTATGTCCTCGGTGCGTTCGGCAGAAGATTCGCATTGGCCGGTACAGGAAATTCCTCACAGGGCAATGATAAGGATACGTGTTGAAAAACATCCGTTCCGGGAGGATTCCCGCCTTTTGAAAAAAGAGGCTCGATCGGCATCATCACTTGATTTGCATGTTTTTCAACTAATTGTTCGATGACGGATTTGATATAAATAGAATCCACAGAAAATGTGATAACGGTAGAGTTTTCTTTCAGGCTGGATCCGGAAAACATATATTGGAAAGCATTTGGGGAAAGCATGGTTAACGTTTCATTAGTGATATAAGACCTAAGAGAATCTTCAATATCATTCGGAATCCAATCCTGTATGATGGACTCCGGAGCGCCAGCGGAAAGCTCTTCCATAGATTTTGCCGATATCACAGCTGGGAATGGGATTATGAGTTTTATTTGCTTACCGTGATCTAAAACGGCCGCTTGGGCAATCGCTGGTTCCGGCGCTTCAGGAATCGGCTTCAGCGGATACGAACAGCCTGAAAATATCAATACTGATAAAATTGAGTGCAGGCGGGGTCGCAGGTTCACGCGCTTAAATGGTCCAGAATAGATTTCAAAGCAATTGTAAAAACAGTGTCCGGATGGCCCGTTTCTGTTTTGACGCATGCCTCCGAAAATATAGACGACTCAGTGCTGGCGAAATACGGCGGATCCAGAAGAATTTCTACCACAGGAATTTGAACAATATTCAACGCCTCTTTGAGCGAATATTCGTACTGTGACCATGCCATTGGCGCAAACAGGATGCCGTCAGCTTTTTTACCGCTTCTTCGAATAAATTTTAATGCCTTCGACGCTTTGGCGGTTTGAAGAATTTTTAGTTGTACATCCTTCCCGCGGCATGATTTGCGCAAAGCGCTGTTTATTTTATCAAGGGTAACTCTTTCACCGGCGTATGCGGATATGTTACCGATTGCGTCAAGATTCGGACCCTGCAGGACTAATATAATCATCGTAACGGAATAAGATGCCCGAGCACATATCCAATGATAATTCCAATCAGTAGCGCGAGTGTAAGGATTCGGGTTTTGGTGAATTCGGATGTATATCCTTTTTTAATTGCTACAGCGCCTACAAAATATCCCAACGCATTAATTAGCCAGAAAAAGGGGATGGTCAGCACCTTCACAATAATGGGACCAATAATAGGAACTGCAGCGATTAAGCCGCCAAGGCCAACGAATGCCTGAGTAAAAACACCAAGTATAATGGTAACAAAGACGATGATTTTCTCGTCAATACCAAGTTTGAGCGATACAGCTATAACCAGGGCGATGCCCAGCCAAATCCATAAATGCCTTCGATATGCTTTAAGTGTTGCGAGCCAGTTGCTGCTTTGTGTGTCTTGTTGGCGTTCTTCCATGATGACTTTGGTGGTTAACCTTGCTCGAATCTAATGATTTTCAGAATTAGATTTTGAGCCAACCTATTTCCATTTGAAATGTCCGACGACCCCAAACAAACCTACAACCGGAATGTAGATTGGCTGCAAAACGCTCCAGCCCAAAAAAGGCAGTATAGGTATTTTCATCCCAAAGCGAGCCGCTCCGGTGAACATGACTCCTGCTTCAAAAACGACCTTTGTTCCAAACACCAGCGGAACGAGATGCATAGCATAATCAAAAAACAATCCTGCGAAAACGCCGGCATTCGCCAAAAATGCGGAAAGTAGAAAAATAAAAAAAACAGGACGGGACATTAGCGATGGTTTGGCATTAGATGCCCACCGGATACGTTGACTCAAAAATGATGAAACGTTCGCGGCGGGAAGCGTAGTAGCAAAACCGGCTGAATCAAGATTGAACACCGCCTTCGCACGAGAGGATATGGACTGCACAAGATACATATCATCGCCGGAGAGCAAATTACCGACAGGCGTAAATCCGTCAATTTTTTCAAACTGTTTCCTCGTATATCCTAAATTTTGTCCAGAACCTGACCACCCGGTGCCCCAGCCCAGCGCACCGGCATTTGCCGCCATAATTCCCAGAAAATCAATGAATTGATATGAATTGAAAAACGATTTTTTATCAGTATTAACGGTTGACAATCCGATAACAATACCGTTTTCGGAAGAAAGAGCATGAGCCATGCTTTTTGCCCAGCCGTCCGGGACTCGGCAATCCGCATCTGTGCTGAGGATAATGTCGCCGCCGCTCTGCTGAATTGCGTTGGTCAGCGCATATTTTTTTGGAGTCATATCAGGATTCAGATCTTCGATCTTTACACCGGAAAATCTGCTGTCCGCCTGTGCTTTTTCCTGAATGATATCCCAGGTTTTGTCTTCTGATCTGTCATCGGCGATCACAAAAGAGATCTTGTCTTGTGGGTAATCCTGCCGGCTGAGATCATCGAGTAAAGCCGGCAGTGAATCTTCTTCATTTCTGGCAGCCGCCACTACCGAGACCTTAGGGAAGGGATCTTCAGCTTTAGGATGTTTTTTTAGCCGGAGCAGCCCAGTTATGAAAAAAATGGTGAAGAGGATATACAGTGCAAATCCGGAGACAAGCACCAAATGCAAAACAGGCATTAAAGGACCAAAAAGAAAGATGCAATCAGGAAGTAAAGAGAAACTCCGAGGATATCTATACTTGTGGTAACAAAGGGTCCGGTGGCGACGGCAGGATCAATGTCAAGCTTATGCAGCAGCAGCGGAACACATGCTCCGATGGTTGTTGCAATCAGCATCGAAACACAGATGCTTGATCCTACCACCACGCCCAAAAGAGGTGATGCATCCATAAATCTGGCAATTGCAAAAAGGCCCAGCATTAGGCCGTAAAGAATTCCTAGAATAAGTCCTACGCGAATTTCTTTGAACAAAAGTTTGGCCATGTTTTCAATATCCACTCTGCCGGTTGCAAGCCCGCGGACAATAATGGTTGAAGACTGCGTTCCAATGTTGCCGCCCATACCAATGATTACAGGAATAAATGCTGCCAGCGCAATGGTGGACTGGAGCACATCTTCAAATACGCCGATAATGGCAACCGCGAGAATTCCGCCAATCCAGCTTGCAAGCAGCCACGGAAGCCGCGTGCGGGCATTTTCCCATGAAGATTTCAGGAGTATTTCCCTATCTTTACCGGCGCCCGCCATCTGAAGAAAGTCTTCGGTTGCCTCTTCCCGGATAACATCCACAACATCGTCCACCATAACAATACCGAGCAGAACGCCGTCCGTATCCACCACCGGAACCGCAAGATAATTATACTGCGATACAATTCTCGCTACTTCTTCCTGATCGGTGTCCGGGCGAACGGTATGCACGTTTCTGGACATAATATCCTTTAACTGCGTGCTCCCCGGAGTGGTAACCAAATCTCTAAGTGAGACAACGCCGGCAAGGGAATTATTGTCGTCCGCAACATAAAGGTAAAACACCATTTCCGCAGCTTCCTGTTCCTGAATAGTAGAAATGGCTTCCTGCGCGGTGATATCCATATGAAGGATAAAAACATCCGTTGCCATGAGGCTTCCGGCGCTGTCTTCCGGGTAAGCCATAATTTCTTCGAGTTCTTCTTTTTCATCTACCTGAAGCAAATTGAGGATTGCTTCCGACTGCTCTTCTTCCAGAAATCCCAACAGGTCCGCCTGATCATTTTGGCTGATTTCCCGAAGCAAGTCAGCGATGCGCTGCGGCTCTTCGTTCGATAATATTCTGGAAGTGATGGATTGATCCAGCTCCGATAAAAAATCTCCCGTATGCTCTGCCGGACGCATTAGGCCGAACAGAATATCCTGCTCATCATCGTTAAACTGGCGATACACAAGCGCAAGGTCAGCGGGATGCGTTTTTTCCAACAGCTTAATAAGATTGGTTCTCGCATGCCGGCGCAGAAGCCGCCTGAACGTGTTTTTCAGCAGCGCAATTTCGTGGTCGAATAATTCTTTTTTCATGATTCTGCCACCGATGTTTTGGTAAGCTGTTTAAATCCTGCGATCATGATTATAAAAGCAGGAATGAGGAATAAAGGTGAAACATGACCGCCCCAAAGGTACACAGGATCAATTGAATCCTTTGCTTTGAAAAAGAACAGTGCCAGCCCGTTATTCAGCCCATGAAGTATAATCCCTGGGATAATAGACCCCGTCTTCCAAGCGAGGAATCCCAGCACAATACCGAGCAGATAGATTTGAATCGCCCAAAAAGGATTCATATGCACCAACGTAAAGAACAGGCTTGATACCATAATGGCTCGCGTGGGATCCTGCCATTTTTCTTCAAGAAATTTCTGCAGAAAACCGCGGAAGATCATTTCCTCAAAAACCGGCGCTACAATGGCGATGGTAAAAATACTGATAATGGCAAAACCGCCCGAATCCAAATTCAGCAATGATTCCATGTTTGCAAATAATTCCGGCGCGGGGAGCAGCATATTTATGAGTCTGTCAAGCTCATCCACGAGGACAATGATTCCGGCAGATATCAGTAATGCAGATCCAGCTGTTCGCCCGGAAATTGTACGAAGCCTAAACCGGTGTATCAGGGATTCTTTTCTGGCGGATAAAAATAAAACGATAGGGATGATCATAAATCCCTGCCCTATCAGCAGGGAAAGTGACGTATAAAACTTTTGATCAGCGCCTTCTGCATATACGGAACCTGCTGCCGCTATTGCTACGCTGATAAGCATAGAAAGCAGCACGGAAACAATAATGACGCTGAAAACACGCCCGACTGTGAGGGTCCGATTCATGAGCTTCTTGATCTGTTTTAACCATAAGTTAAGAAGTTACGGGATTCGTCTTAAAATAGAAAAGATTACATTTTTCCGTCCGTGATGGACGAGAGAATAATCCCAGCGGCAACAGCCACATTCAGCGATTCTCCCTTTCCTAATTTGGGGATGGACACCTTTGTATGGCTTATAGCATGGATTTCTTCCGATATTCCTTCTGCTTCGCTCCCCATCACCAGAATCCACGGATTGGGAAATGATCCAATATTCCCATTTGCATCTGTATTCGCATCAGCCACGAGCATTTCTTTCCCGCTTTGAGCGAGCCAGGAAGAAGGCGTTTGCATATAAAAATTGCAGTAGAAATGAGCACCCATGCCGCCACGAACCGCTTTCGGATTATATGGGTCAGCGCACTTTTCGGATAATACAATATGATGAACGCCGAACCATGCCGCCGTCCGCGCGATGGTCCCAAGATTCCCCGGATCACTTATGGAATCAAGGAAAATGCAGTTATCGGTTTTAGGAATGGACGAAAGATCATTTTCGGGGATTGCGCATACGCCAATAATTCCCGATGGCGACACGGTGTCAGAGATTTGGCGAAGCTGTTTTTCCTGAATTGTTTCAATCGGGATATTTCGGGCGGATGTAGCTTGGCTGATATTTTCATCTACTCCCGAAACAGAAAATAATGTTACAACATCCGCATCTGCCAGCAGCGCTTCATATGTAAGCCTGCTGCCTTCGATCAGGAATTGCTGGTACTTTTCCCTATATTTTTTAACATGTAGAGAAGAAAGCCTTTTAACTTCCTTCTCATTCATTTTCTATAATCCAGCGGGGGGTCTCTATCGCCGAGTAGAGGGTAGTACACATAATCAGGCCCTCGTTTTTCTTCGAGGATTTTCCAGGCTTCCTGAATGACATTAGGATTCTGATAAAGATGTATTGCGCTCAATGACAGTGTTTTTGCTGCATTGATCATTCCTTTATGACCAATGCTCATTCCACCGCAAGCAACCGCCTGCCAGGAATGTGCCGGCGTTCCCGGAACCCATGTCGCTGTTCTGAGTCCGGCTGTCGGCACCACCCAGGATACGCCTCCGACATCGGTGGATCCGCGCCCGGTCTTTTCTTCGAACGGCTGGATTTCTTTTTCACTGCCAAGGTCACGCCGCGGATTATCTAACGTTGCCCGTATTGTTTTTGCAAAAGCTGTTTCATCATCGGAATAATGCACTCCGCCAACTTCTGTCAATTTTTCCAGCACAACATTGGCAAGGGGGCCGTTTGGAAGCAAGGGGCGGTTTCCGTGCATAACTTCATAGGATAGGCTTGTTTCCGTTCCGATTGCTGCAGCTTCTGCTGTCTTTATGACTCTCGCCCAAATTTTTTCTAGTTCACTAACCTGCGGATGCCGAACGTAATAATATACTTCAGCAAATTCCGGTACAATATTCGGAGCATATCCGCCTTTTGTGATGATATAATGAATACGTGCCATTTCCGGGAGGTGCTCACGCATCAGGTTTACCATGTAATTCATACTTTCAACGGCATCAAGTGCGGATCTCCCCATTTCCGGCGCGCCTGCGGCGTGGGCGGGGATGCCTTTAAATCCGAATTTTGCTGACTTATTCGCAAGCGATGAGGACGGGCTTGCATCATTGCGATCCGAAGGATGCCAGTGCAAAACAGCATCAACATCATTAAATAATCCCGCGCGGACCATATATACCTTCCCCGATCCGCCTTCTTCCGCAGGTGTACCGTAAAGGCGAATGGTTCCGCCAGTGCCGGTTTCTTTAATCCAGTTTTTTACGGCCACGGCTGCTGCAACAGAACCGGTACCGAATAAATGGTGTCCGCAGGCATGTCCGGGCATCTCGTCTTTGATCGGATTCCGTTCAGGATCAGCGGACTGCGATAATCCCGGCAATGCATCCATTTCAGCTAAGATCGCTATGACAGGTTTCCCCGATCCATAACTTGCAATGAAAGCTGTGGGAATATCAGCAACGCCTGCATTGATAGAAAATCCCTCATCGCGGAGGTGGCTTTGCATGAGTTCTGTAGTTTTTTCTTCCTGGTACCCTACTTCCGCCCAGCCCCAGATGGAGTAAGACATGGCGGCATATTTTTCTGCCCTTTTATCAAGAAACTGCAAAATATTTTCTTCGGCAGTTCCAAGCTGAATTGACACCATACCGGCAATCATGCTGACTATGTATTTTTTCTTAATCATCGAGTTTTCCTTGCTGCTGTTGTTGATAAACGATGTTTCCGTTCACGACCGTAAACATCACATTAGTTTTTAATATTTCTTCTCCCGACAGACTTTCAAGAGGCTTGGACAATACGGTAAAATCTGCAAAATATCCTGATGAAATTTTACCAAGACTGTTTTCCTGAAATGATGCAAATGCCGGCCATTCGGTAAAAGCTGAAATTGCCTGCGGCATTGTCATGCGCTCTTCCGGCGCCCATCCTTGATGAGGGTTTCCGGACTGATCCTGTCTTGTTACCGCCGCATATATTCCGGCTAGGGGATCGGGGTGTTCTACCGGTGCGTCCGATCCTGCCGGAATCATGGATCCCGCCCGAATCAATGATTGCCACGCATAAACGCCTTTTAGCCTTTTAGCGCCAAGCCGGCGTTCTGCCCACGGCATATCGCTGGTGCAGTGTGTTGGCTGCATGGATGGTATGACACCTAATCGGCTGAAACGCGGAATATCATCTGGTTGGATAATTTGCGCATGTTCAATCCTGTTTCGCATGCGAGGATTACCATATGCTTCAAAAATATCAAGTGCCGTTCGATTGGCGCGGTCTCCTATGCAGTGGATATTGGCCTGAAATCCTGCGGCATTCAATTCCTGCACTTTTTTCATTACGGAATCCGGGCTTGTGAGTAGCAGGCCCATATTGCCACTGTCATCTGAATATGGTTCGAGCAGCGCGGCGCCTCGCGATCCGAGTGCTCCGTCGAAATAAATTTTTACTGATTTGAACTGGAGAACATCATCACCTTCCGGGCCTTCTTCCAAAAAGAGCTTTACCAATTCCCGATTATCATCAAGCATGGCATAAACACGCACAGTCAAAAATCCTTCATCTCTAAGCTGACGCAGAGCAGTAACTACAGAAAACCCAACGCCCGGCTCATGAACCGATGTTATTCCGAGGCGGTGAAGAAATTCTTGGGCTTTGAGTATGTGCCTTTTTTTGTCATCAACTTTGTCTTTTGGGATATGCTGTGAAATGAGATTAACAGCATTATCAATCAAAATTCCGGATGGATTTCCGTTTTTATTTTTCAGAATTCGCCCGCCTTTTGGATCGGGCGTTTCTTTTGTAATTCCTGCAATTTTGAGTGCTTTCGAATTCACCCACGCAGCATGACCGTCAATCCTGCGAAGAAAAACCGGTACATCATCTACAATAGAATCAAGCATTTGTTTATTTGGAAATTGTTGATGGGTCCAGTCGTTTTGGTCCCAGCCTCTTCCTTGAATCCATGATTGACCTTTCCGATTGTATTCATCAAGAATTTTTAGGATTGCTTCCGGGCTTTCGGTTCCTACTAAATTGAGTTGCTCAAGGGAAGCGCCCAATCCTGCAAGGTGGATGTGGGCATCCGTGAATCCCGGATACACGAATCCGCCTTGTAGGTCAACGACGGAATCCGGTTTTGCTTCATCACCATTGCCAACGGAAAGGACTTTTCCATCCTGTACGAAAATCCGGTCCGCTACAGGATGGCCGTAAATCGAGCAATTTTTATAAAGAATTATCGGCTCTGATGAAAGCATGGCTGTGCTAAGGATTATGATTAAAATTTTCATATAGCTGAGTCATCTGGGCTGCAGGATTGACAATTCCATTGATTGGTTGAATGAACCCCGGTAATTTCAGAACTTATCTTCAAAAGAAAAAAACTTTCTTATGTCTAAAGGTGTAACTCCGCAAAGCAAGGATTTTGCCGCCTGGTATACCGATGTGGTCGTGAAAACAGGCTTGGCTGACTATGGCCCCGTTAAAGGGACGATGGTCATAAAGCCGTATGGTTTTTCTCTTTGGCAAAATATCAAGAAGTCGCTGGATGATATGCTGGTATCCAGCGGGCATCAAAATGCCTATTTCCCTCTCTTCATCCCCAAATCATTTTTGGCTCAGGAAGCGGAACATGTTGAAGGTTTTGCCAAAGAATGTGCAGTGGTTACGCATACCCGACTCAAAGCTGATGACGATGATTTGATTGTTGATCCGGATTCCAAACTGGAAGAGGAGGTAATCGTCCGCCCAACATCTGAAACAGTTATTTGGTCGATGTATAAGAAATGGATACAGTCGTACAGAGATCTGCCGATACTAATAAACCAGTGGGCCAATATTGTGCGCTGGGAAATGCGCACCAGGCTTTTTCTTAGAACCACCGAATTTCTGTGGCAGGAAGGCCATACCGCGCATGCTACCGCTAAAGAAGCAGAGGAAGAAACTTTAAAAATTCTGGATATTTACCGAACGCTGGCGGAGGATTATTTAGCACTTCCCGTCTTGACCGGCATCAAAACAGATGCAGAAAAATTTGCGGGTGCCGACAGAACATACTGCATCGAAGCAATGATGGGGGACAAGCGGGCCCTGCAAGCGGGAACATCCCATAATTTGGGGCAGAATTTTGCAAAAGCCTTTAATGTTACCTTTCAAACGAAGGATAACCAGGAAGAACTGGTTTTTGCCACAAGCTGGGGAGTTAGCACCCGCCTGGTGGGCGCGCTGATTATGTCACACGGCGATGACAAAGGCCTTCGTCTACCCCCAAAGGTTGCTCCTATACAGGTGATGATTATTCCAATTGGCAAAACAGATGATGAAAAAAAACAAGCCATTGAATTCATCAATCCAGCTGTTTCAACATTGCGAAAGTCGGGAGTGCGCGTTGAGGTTGATGACAGAAATGAAAGCCCTGGTTTCAAGTTCAATGATTGGGAAATGAAAGGCGTTCCGCTGAGGCTGGAAATTGGGCCAAGAGATATGGCGGAAAACAGCGTTTCCATTTCCCGAAGGGACAGCGGAGAAAAATCTGCTATTGGTATAAATGATGTAGCAAAAAGCATTCCGGCCCTGCTTGACAACATTCAGCAGAATTTATTTCAGCAGGCACAATCATTCCGTAACAGCCACACTAAAAAAATTGATTCCTACGATGAATTCAAATCATTTATGAATGAAACCGGCGGATTTGCGCTATGCGGATGGGATGGAACGGCAGAAACCGAACAGTCCATCAAAAACGAAACCAAAGCCACGATACGTTGCATTCCGCTTTCAGACAATCCAAAGGGATTGAAATGTATATATTCAGGTAAGGCGGCAAAACACGAAGTTATATTCGCCAAGGCATACTGATCGTCTCTATAAATTGTAAATTTTGGAGCGCACGTCGCTCATGATTGTATCTACTCTTGCCATTGTTTTAAAAAGTTTCCCGTACGGCGATACAAGCATCATTGCGAGATGCTTTACAAAAGAATACGGAAAAATCAGCATTATTGCCCGCGGTGCTCGTACAAAAAAATCGATGCAGTCAGCTCATCTTCAACCGCTGTCTTTCCTGGATCTCATGTTTTATCATAAGCCGAACAGGGAACTGCATACGGTATCGAAAACAGGATTTGCCGAGAGATGGCCGGGAATACAGGATGACATGAAAAAAATTTCTTACGGACTGGCGATTCTTGAATTAACGGATAAAACTCTCACAGTAGAAGATCCCCACGGAGATTTGTTTGATGAGATAATTCATGTGATGCGCTTAGTAAATTCGCAGCCGCAAAGGCTGAACATGGTGTTTTGGTATTACCAACTGAAGCTTCTGGAAATTTTAGGATTTCGCCCCGATCTTGATGCAGAAGATTTCATCAAAACATCCGGTTCCGAATTGGATAAATCTGAAAATGCACGCAGGGTTATTTCCTATTTGCAGAGAGCGGATATCACTGCCGAAAATTTTATTCAGGAGATTGAAACATTTGCTCTGTCTCCAAATGACCGGAAAGCGATCAGCAAATATATATCGACGCATTTTCGTCTTCACTTTGATGATTTGGGAGAACTGAAGGCGCTGAAAGTGATGCGCCAGATCGTACAGTAGATTGAGTGAAAACAGTATCAGCGGAATATTGCGTAATTCAGGATCCGGAGCATTTGTGGAGTCTCCTGATGGTAACCGTCATTTCGAAGGAAGGCTTTTTTGGGACGGCTACATAACTCATTGGAAAGACCAGCCTATTGTTGCACGGGAACTTCCTCAAAAAGATTATCAGCGAGAAGAGCCTATCATCATCATGCGCCCGGATGATCCTGAGCCCAGCACACCTGCAGTTGATCTCTACTACAACGAACGCCTGGTGAAATATAGAACATCCACTTTTGGGCATAACGCAATCAATGTAAACGGAGAAATCTTCAATTTTTCGCATTTGCTAAACGAAAATGAGGTTATTACCAGCGAGGAGTATTTTTACCGTCCGGCGCTCGGTGAATTTGCACCTTCGCCGCGCAACGGAGCCTTTGAGCTGAATGTTGACGGACGGGATTATTTCGACAAATTCGGCAGGAACTTCATGCGTACGATTCATGTATTGAGGTTAACCGGCTTGGATACAGATAAGCTTGCAGGCATTTACCACCGTGAACTTGAAATCATTCATTCATCAAAAAGGAACCCAAAAAATCCGGAAAAATATATTGATTTCAGTTTTTGGAACCGCAGTTGTGCTACCATTATTCGGGATGGGCTGATAGAATATGGTATTAATGATATCTCGGGTTTTTTACCTCGAGACTTTTTTGTTAGCACCATTTACGCAGCATTGTTGTCAAAGGAAAGGCTTGGAATCGGGGTGCAGCTTTTCAGCATGCCGCAGCTTGATGTACCCGAGGCCGCTCCCAGCGCAATGACGCCCTTGTTTAATCCGCTAAACAAGTTTAAACTGAATAAAATTTCAAAAATGCTTTCCTAATGCGGTATCAATTTCAATCAGAATTCGGGAATATCCCGTTTCGGCCTAAGCTGTTTACGGATGTGATCAAAACATTGATTGCGGTCAATCTCGGACTGTGGGCCCTATCTACGCTTGGAGAAAACCAATTTGACCTGAGCGTTGTATTCGGTCTGTCTCCGGGGACGGTTTGGCCGAAAATATGGCAGCCTATTACCTATATGTTTATCCACGGCGGATTCATGCATGTTGCCATAAATATGTTTGTTCTCTGGATGTTTGGCTCGGAAATGGAAACAATTTGGGGCAGAAAGGAATTTTTAAAATATTATTTCCTCACAGGAATCGGATCCGGACTTGTTTGGCTTTTGGTCAATATGGGTAATCCTTCGACTATACTCATCGGAGCGAGCGGCGCCGTGTACGGCGTGCTGCTTGCATACGGACTCATGTTTCCCAACCGCACGGTGCTTCTGTATTTTATTATTCCGGTAAAAGTAAAATGGCTCGTGATTTTACTTGGAGCGATAGCTTTTCTGTCATCCATGACCGTGACGTCAAATATCAGCCATTTAGCTCATTTATCAGGAATGGTGATAGGCTATGTTTATCTGAAATACGCACGGGAATGGAAAGGGTTATCGGTGCAGTTCAGAAGAAGGGTAGTCAA
>JASLML010000038.1 GCA_030746535.1 Fidelibacterota bacterium | reverse complement strand
TAATGACGGTTCTCTGTCTCATACTCTACATGAGCTGTCTGAATCGTGATGCCGCGCTCACGCTCCTCCGGAGCGTTATCAATTGCGTCAAACGCCATGATCTCTGCCATGCCACGTGCGCTTTGCGTCATTGTGATAGCTGCCGTTAACGTTGTCTTACCATGATCAACGTGACCTATCGTACCTATGTTTACATGCGGTTTTGTTCTCTCAAACTTCTGCTTGGACATTTCTTATCCTCCTTATTTAGGATGCTTTTCCGTGCACTCGTTCAATAATTTCACTTTCCACAGACGCTGGCACCTGCTGGTATTTTGAAAATTCCATATGGAATACAGCACGGCCCTGCGTTATGGATCTTAAATCTGTTGCGTAACCGAACATATTGCTCAACGGAACATTCGCCCTCAAAACATGTGCATCTTTACGCTGTTCCATTCCGTCAATATTCCCCCGGCGTGAATTGATATCACCCATGACATCACCAAGATATTCCTCCGGCACGGTGACTTCCACCTGCATCAGCGGCTCCATGATGGCGGGATTTGCTCGGCGGCATGCTTCCTGGATTGCCATGGAACCTGCAACCTTAAAAGCAACTTCCGAAGAGTCAACATCGTGATAAGAACCATCAATAAGCTCTACCCTTACATCTTCAATCGGGTAACCGGCAATAATGCCGTTTTTAATAGCTTCTTCGATTCCCTGGCTTACAGGATTGATGTATTCTCTGGGTACGACTCCGCCGACAATTTTGCTTTCAAAATGATAGCCTTTTCCAAGTTCATTGGGCTCAACGTTAATGATAACATGTCCGTACTGACCGCGGCCGCCGGATTGCCGAACAAATTTTCCTTCGACATTTTCCACAGCTTTGGTGATGGCCTCAGTATAAGCAACCTGCGGTTTACCTACATGCGCTTGAACCTTGAATTCTCTTAATAGACGGTCTACCAAAATTTCGAGATGCAATTCGCCCATTCCGGCAATGATTGTTTGACCGGTATCTGGGTTTGTTGAAACTCGAAATGTCGGATCTTCTTCGCTCAGCTTTACGAGCGCTTTACTGAGATTATCCTGATCTGCTTTACTGACCGGCTCCACCGAAACTTCCACAACTGGCTCAGGAAAATCCATGGTTTCCAAAAGAATTGGATTCTTTTCATCACAAAGCGTGTGTCCGGTTTTTGTCTGCTTAAGGCCCACTGCAGCAACAATTTCTCCTGCGGATACTTGATCAAGTTCTTCACGTTTATTCGCGTGCATCAGAAGGATCCTACTCATCCGCTCTCGCTTCCCCGTATTGGGATTATAAATATATGAACCGGCCTTCATAACACCGGAATACACTCTCATGTATGTAAGTTGCCCAACATAAGGATCAGTCATAATTTTAAAGGCCAGAGCACTGAAGGGATCATCTTGAGAAGTTTTCCGAACCTTTGCCACATCGGAATCATTCACATCAAATCCATTTGTATCACCGACATCTACCGGAGATGGAAGAAAATCATTAATAGCATCCAACAAACGCTGTACACCTTTATTTTTAAATGCAGATCCGACAAATGTTGGGATAAAGGTATTGTCGATACACCCCTTGCGAATTGCAGATTTTATTTCATCTACGGATATTTCTTCTTCCGCTAAATATTTTTCGAGCAAATGTTCGTCGTACGTAGCTGTTTCTTCGATCAAATGGTGGCGCCATTTTTCTGCTTCTTCTTTCATGTCGCTTGGGATTTCAGCTTCTTCATAGCGTTCGCCAAGTGTGGATTCGTTGTACAAAATTGCCTTCATCGTCAAAAGATCTATAATCCCAGTGAACATTTCACCTGACCCGATGGGAATCGTAATCGGCAGAGGATTGGTCCCTAATCTGGATTTGATCATATCCAAAACATTGAAAAAATCTGCGCCAACCCTGTCCATTTTGTTTACGAAGCTGATTCGCGGAACATTATATTTATCTGCCTGCCGCCAAACCGTTTCACTCTGCGGTTCGACGCCGCCTACCGCACAAAATACCGCCACAGAACCGTCAAGAACCCGCAGTGAACGTTCCACTTCCATCGTGAAATCAACGTGCCCCGGCGTGTCTATGATATTAATCCGGTGATCATTCCACACAGCTGTGGTTGCCGCGGATGTAATGGTAATGCCGCGTTCTTTCTCCTGATCCATCCAGTCCATCGTTGCAGCGCCGTCATGAACTTCGCCGATTCTATGGGTCCTTCCGGTATAATACAGAATCCGTTCTGTCAGTGTGGTTTTTCCAGCATCGATATGGGCCATGATACCGATATTTCTAACTTTTTCTAATGGTATATGCTTCATAATAAATGTTTATCTAAAATGCGCGAACGCCTTGTTGGCCTCTGCCATTCTGTGTGTATCGTCTTTTTTCTTGATTGCTCCGCCTTCACCGTTCGCTGCTGCAATCAATTCCGATGCTAATCTTTCAGCCATAGGCCGACCTTTTCTCCCTTTAGCTGCATTAATCAGCCAATGGGACGCAAGAAAAAACCTGCGATGCCTCGGAACTTCAATTGGAACCTGATACGTTGCGCCGCCAATTCGTCTGGATTTTACCTCTAGCATGGGCGAAGTATTTTCAACAGCTTTGTTAAACACTTCCAAACCATCTGTTTTTACGCGGTCTTTAATGACATTCATGGATGAATAAAAAATCTGCTCAGCCATTCCTTTTTTCCCGCCGGACATCAAAAAATTGATGAATTTGGCAACATTCAGATCATTGTAAACCGTGTCGGGTAAAATTTTTCTTTTTTCTGGTCTTCGTCGTCTCATTTTTTATTTAGGTTTTTTTGCACCGTAACGTGACCGGCTTGTTTTCCGGTCCGAAACTCCGGCAGTATCAAACGTACCGCGTACAATATGATACCGAACACCCGGCAAATCCTTTACTCGGCCGCCCTCGATCAGAACAATGCTGTGCTCCTGAAGATTGTGCCCTTCTCCCGGGATGTAGGCTGAAACCTCAATTCCATTTGTCAGGCGGACACGCGCAACCTTTCTCAATGCAGAGTTTGGTTTTTTGGGCGTAGTGGTATAAACCCTTGTGCATACACCACGCTTTTGGGGATTCCCCTTAAGTGCGGGTGTCGATGTGGATTTCTTAATCCGCTTGCGCCCTCGTTTAACTAATTGGTTTATCGTCGGCATCTTCGTTTCAATTAAAGCTTAGAAATTTAATTATGATATTTACACATCGTCAATTGCTTTTTCGACGACTAGGCTTTTTCCTTATCCTCCAAAATAGGGTCAGCATTCATGTCAATACTGCTGTCCTCACCTGCTACGATAATATCCCTTAGTTCAGTAGATCCGGTACCGGCAGGAATTAACCTTCCCACTGCCACATTTTCCTTCAAGCCCCGCAGGTAATCCGTTTTCCCCTCAGCCGCAGCATTGGTCAACACGCGGGTCGTTTCCTGAAACGAAGCAGCTGAAATAAAGCTCTCCGTATTCAGCGAAGCCTGTGTGATGCCCATCAACAGAGGGTCAAATGTAGCGGGCTTTGTTTTATGGGTCTTTATCGGATTTTTTCCTTTTTCCTTTAATTCCTTATTTGCATCTCTGATTTCAGCTTTGTCTACCAACATACCTTCCTCATAATCAGAATCACCCGGAGAAGCAATGACAGCTTTGCTCAGAATTGCGTTATTGGTCTCGAAAAAATCAGCTTTATTTACGCGATCTCCCGGCAGAAAATGTGTATTGCCGGGATCATTCACGCTAACTTTCTGCATCATTTGCCTAACTATAACTTCAATATGCTTATCATCTATTTTCACACCCTGCAGCCTGTAAACCTCTTGAATTTCATTCACCAGATATTCTCTAACTCTTCCAGGCCCAAGAATACTCAGAATATCTACCGGAGAAACCGATCCCTCGCATAGGGGCGTTCCGGCTGGTATCTGATCATCCCCATGAACAATAACATGCTTACCGTAGGGAATATTGTATTTCCTAACTTCACCGTCTTCTCCTTCTATATGGATTTTGCGGATACCGCGTTTCGTAGGTCCAAATGTGACTTTTCCATCGATTTCCGCTATAACAGAAAGATTAGAAGGTGTCCTTGCTTCAAATAATTCAGTTACCCGCGGAAGGCCACCAGTAATATCTCTGGTTTTTCCAATATCACGCGGAATCTTTACAAGAGTTTGCCCCTTTAAAACCTTCTTCTTATCGTCAACGACCATCGTAGCATTTACAGGAAGAATGGTGCCGCCCGCAAGCACATTACCTTTGTTGTCTGTAATTTCAATATGAGGGCTCAATCTCCGGTCTTTGGCTTCAATGATAACTTTCTGTTTCTTGCCGCCTTCAACAGCCTCAACTTGAAATGTTTCATTTGGAATAAAATCCTTCAATTGTATATATCCGGACTCTCGCGCCAGAATGATATCGGTATAAGGATCCCATTGGAACAGCACTGCTCCCGATTTGATTTTTTCACCGTCAGATACGAGCATATTCGCTCCGTAAGGGACATTATATTCTGCACGTGGACTGTTATTTTCATCCAGAATTTCAATTTTCGAGTGCCGTACCATACAGCGCACAACTTCATTCCCAACTTCATCAACCGTTTCTGCTGCGTCCAGATTATCCGAATATTTGATTGTTCCGTTACGCTTGGTGCGCATTTCTGACTGTTCAATGATTCGGGTAGCCGTACCGCCGATATGAAATGTTCTTAATGTGAGCTGTGTACCAGGCTCGCCGATACTTTGCGCAGCCTGAATGCCCACAGCAGAACCCTGGTCGATTAATTGATGCGATGAAGGATTCCAGCCGTAGCAATAGGCGCAAACGCCTCTTAATGATTCACAGTTTAATACAGACCTGATGCGAACAGATTCTATATTACTGTTGGAAATAATGTTCGCCTCTTCTTCCCTAAGCAATGTTCCGGACTTAATCTTTGCTTTTCCATCAATAATAAAATCGTCAAGCAACGTCCGTCCGAGTATTCGATCAGCCAATGGTTCGATGATTTCTTCACCCTCTTTAAGGTCAGAAATAAGCAAACCGTTGATGGTACCGCAGTCTGTTTCATAAATGACAACATCTTGAGCAACATCCACCAGACGGCGGGTCAGATATCCGGCATCAGCAGTCTTTAGCGCTGTGTCAGCAAGCCCTTTTCTGGCACCGTGCGTGGAAATAAAATATTCCAGTACAGAGAGACCTTCTTTGAAATTGGAAGTAATCGGTGATTCAATAATTTCACCCTTTCCACCTGTCATCGTTTTTTGCGGTTTGGCCATCAAGCCACGCATACCAGCCAGCTGTTTGATCTGATCCTGGCTGCCTCGTGCTCCTGAGTCTGCCATCATGAATACAGGATTAAATCCCTGATTGTCATGCTGAAGATCATCCATCATGGTACCGGCTACTTGATTAGTGGCATGTGTCCAAATATCAATGACCTTGTTGTACCTTTCACCGTCCGTCAAAATATGGCGGTTGAATTTTGCCTGGATATCTCCGACATCTTTATGAGCTGAATTGATGATATCATCTTTCTTATTAGGAATCATAATATCGGAAATGGCTATGGAAGTGCCGCTTTTTGTTGCCACCTTAAAACCAAGATCCTTTAGAAAATCCAGGAATATTACTGTCTTGAAATTTCCTGCCGTGAGATAGGTTTGGTTAACAACACGTTCAAGTTTCTTTCTTGTGATCAATTCATCTACATATTCCATTTCATCAGGAAGAATAGAATTGAAAATGACACGTCCCACAGTTGTATTTTTATACCATACACCCTTGTGCCGCACATTGATAATTGCATGCATATCTACCGCTTTATTTTCAAAAGCAAGAAGCACTTCATTAAATGAGCCAAAGCTGTTCCCTTCGCCTTTGCATCCTGTACGCTGACGCGTGAGGTAATAACAGCCAAGAACCATATCCTGCGAAGGAATGGCCAACGGCTTACCATTTGCCGGATGAAGAATATTGTGGCTGGAAAGCATAAGTATGCGCGCTTCCATCTGTGCCTGAACGGACAGCGGAACATGGACAGCCATTTGGTCTCCGTCAAAGTCAGCATTGAATGCTGAACAAACAAGCGGATGAATCCGTATAGCTTTCCCGTCAACCAACACAGGCTGAAATGCCTGAACACCCAACCTATGAAGGGTAGGTGCACGATTAAGCAGTACAGGATGGTCTTTGACCACATACTCCAGCACCTTATAAACAATGGGTTCTCTGTTTTCAACCATCAGCTTTGCGCCTCGGGGTGTTTGGGCGTACCCGCGCGCAATTAATGCATGGATCATGTGCGGCTTGAATAATTCTAAGGCCATATTTTTCGGAAGCCCGCATTCATTCAAATTCAATTCCGGGCCAACAACAATCACAGATCGTCCCGAATAATCCACACGTTTTCCGAGAAGATTTTGACGGAAGCGCCCGGCTTTACCCCTAAGCATATCAGATATGGATTTTAGTGGACGGCGTGTGCCTGACCGAATGGCTGTTTTCCGTCTGCTATTATCAAAAAGCGCATCCACAGATTCCTGAAGCATACGTTTTTCATTCCTTAAAATGACATCCGGTGCTTTGATTTCCATCAGCTGCTTCAGCCTATTGTTCCGAATAATGATCCTTCGATATAGATCATTCAAATCACTTGCCGCAAACCGTCCGCCTTCCAGCGGAACAAGCGGACGCAGCTCCGGCGGAATAACAGGAAGTATTGAAACAATCATCCATTCGGGTTTATTCAATTTCTTCTTGGCTGTATCGGCCAAAAATATATTTACAACCCTAAGGCGTTTCAGAGCATCGCCGCGTTTTTGTTTCGATTTGGATGTTTTTGCAATTTCGTGAAGTTCATTTTTCAAATGCACCAGATTGATACGGGCCAGCACCTCTTTCATTGCTTCTCCGCCCATCGCAGCATAAAAATAGTCTTCGTTATCTCTCTCTTCTTCAGAAACAGCATCAAATCCGTAGAGCTGCTCTAATTCCATATATTCGATCTCATCCAGAAGTTCGAGGGATTCTCTTCCGCTCTTTCCCGGTTGTATGATCAGGAATGCTTCATAATAAATGACGCGTTCGAGCAGACGTGTGCTTAATCCGATAAGGTAGCTCAATTTGCTCGGAATGGACCGCAGATACCAGATGTGTACTACCGGAACGGCAAGCGTAATATGCCCCATCCGTTCGCGCCGGACTTTTTTCCGTGTTACTTCAACACCGCATCTATCACAAATGATTCCTCGATACCGGATACCTTTATATTTACCGCAATGGCATTCGTAATCCTTTACCGGACCAAAGATCTTCTCGCAAAAGAGACCGTCTTTCTCCGGTTTGTAGGAACGGTAATTAATCGTTTCCGGCTTCAATGTTTCGCCGTACGACCGGGCTAATATCATTTCAGGCGAAGCAAGCCCAATCGTGATGGACGAGAAATGCTTCGAAGTATCTACTGCTGTTGATTGTATGAACGTCAAGATACGCCTCCCTTATTCCAATTCAATGTCTAAGCCAAGACCCTGCAGTTCCTTAATCAGGACACTGAAGGATTCTGGTGTTCCAAATTCAGGCAAACTCTCACCTTTAACGATGGCGTTGTAAACCTTAGAACGGCCGTCAACGTCATCCGATTTCACTGTCAGGATTTCCTGAAGTGTGTGCGCCGCTCCATAGGCTTCGAGCGCCCAGCATTCCATTTCCCCAAATCTCTGTCCGCCGAATTGAGCTTTTCCTCCAAGCGGCTGCTGCGTGATGAGGGAATAAGGGCCCGTGGAACGAGCATGCATCTTATCATCAACCATATGGCTCAATTTCATCATATAAATACAGCCGACTGTGATAGGATTATCAAAATAATCTCCGGTACGCCCATCAACCAGTGAAGCTTTCCCGGTAATCGGAAGGTTTGCTTTCTTAAGCTCATTTTCAACTTCATCCGGAGTCGCTCCGTCAAAAGCTGCGGTTTCGTAATGCACACCAAGTGTCTGCCCTGCCCAGCCGAGCATAGTCTCATAAAGCTGGCCAAGATTCATACGGGAAGGAACGCCTAAAGGATTCAGAACAACATCTATCGGAGTTCCATCCTCCATGAAAGGCATATTCTCTTCCGGAACAATGGTTGCAATGACACCTTTGTTTCCATGGCGACCGGCCATTTTGTCCCCGACCTGTATTTTGCGCTTGCTGGCAACGTATACTTTTGCCAGGCTTAAAATTCCCGGCTGCAGTTCATCGCCAATCCGGATTTTGAAAATGCTTTTCTCAAGATTATTTTCAATCTTTTTCCATTCCGTTTTATAGGATTTCCATACAGATTTGATCTTTTTCCAGATGTTGGCATTTTCAATCCATGGAGTATCCAGAGCAAATCTTTCAAGGTCGTAACTCTGAATGCGCTTTGCGGTCATTTTCGTTCCCTTTTTAATCAGGGTGCGGCTTTTCAGGGAACGGATTCCCTGGGAAACCTGGCCCTTAAGAAGTTCATTCAGTTTTTCATCACGAGCTTTTTTCAAAGATACTTTAGCGTCGCGCGCTTCTTTTTGGAGTATGTCAATCATTTGACGTTCTTCGCCTCTTGTAGAGCGCGCACTCTTTTCAAAGAGTTTGGTATTGACGACCACGCCTTTAATACCCGGATCCGCACGCTTGGAAGCATCTTTCACTTCACCGGCTTTTTCACCGAAAATAGCGCGAAGAAGTTTTTCTTCCGGCGTCGGATCCGTTTCACCTTTCGGAGTAACTTTTCCGATAAGAATATCGCCTTCTTTTACTTTTGCACCAATTCGTATGATTCCATTTTCATCGAGATCCTTCGTAGTATCTTCACTGACATTCGGAATTTCCGCAGTCAATTCTTCCTTGCCGCGCTTTGTTTCTCTCACTTCCAAATCAATTTCGTTGATATGAATGCTCGAGTACATATCTTCCTTTACTAACCGCTCGCTAATGACAATGGCGTCTTCAAAATTGTATCCGGACCAGGGCATGAACGCAACCATGACATTTCTACCAAGCGCCAATTCACCCTGATCGGTGGAAGTACCATCAGCGATAACATCGCCTTTTTTGACTTTTTGGCCCTCCTTTACTATAGGACGCTGATTCTGGCAGGTGTTCTGATTGGTTCCAATGAACTTTCTCAGAGGTATTTCTACAAGGTTTTCACCTTTCACCAAACTGAGACTGTCCAGAATTTCAGACGTTTTAACTACGATTCTTTCGGAGTCAACAAAATTGATCCTTCCGTTAACCGGCGAAACTGTGGCAGATCTCGAATCTCGACCAACTTTCCGCTCAAGACCGGTGCCAACAACAGGCCGCTTGGGGTTCATCAATGGTACGGACTGCCTCTGCATATTCGATCCCATGAGTGCACGGTTTGCATCATTGTGCTCAAGAAACGGAATCAATGCTGCCGCAACACTTAAAATCTGATATGGTGCAACATCCATAAAGTCCACCTCATTCGGGGACACCACCGGAAAGTCACCCTTAATCCTTGCCCGGACCGTTTCATTCGTGAGCTTATTCTTGGCATCCATCGCTTCATTGGACTGAACAATCATGGCCCGGTCCTCATCATCTGCCGATAGGTAGGTTATTTTTTTCGTTGCATACGAGTTATTATTTTTATGATCAACCACCCTGTACGGCGCTTCGATAAATCCATGATCATTCACCTGCGCCAGCAATGCAAGCGAAGATATCAGACCGATATTCGGACCTTCCGGAGTTTCAATCGGGCACAAACGGCCGTAATGTGTATAATGCACATCGCGGACCTCAAACCCTGCACGTTCGCGGGTCAATCCGCCGGGTCCGAGACTTGATATTCTGCGCTTATGGGTTATCTCTGCAAGTGGGTTTGTCTGGTCGCCAAACTGGGACAATTGGCTCGTACCGAAAAACCCGTTGATCACCGTCGTTACAACGCGAGAATTTATAAGGTCTTGAGGGGTGATACTTTCCTGCTCCCTTAAATTCATTCGTTCGTGAATTGTACGAATCATTCGGCTTAGCGCAATGCTAAATTGGTTCGTCAACTGTTCGCCGATCGTTTTCACACGCCTGTTACCCAAATGATCAATATCATCTGTACCGCGCTCGCCTTTTCTAAGGTCAATCAAAATGCTGAGCACACCGATAATGTCATCCATGGTCAGGGTAGTCTGCTCAACGGGTACATCAAGATTAAACTGCTGATTGAGTCTGTACCGGCCTACCTGCCCTAAATCATACTTTTTCGGACTGAAGAAAATTCGCTCAATGAATTTTTGAGCTGTTTCCAGATTCGGCGGCTCTCCAGAACGCAGAAGCTGATACACAACTGTGAGTGCTTCTTCTGTATTGGATGTGGGATCTTTCTCCATGGTATTTTGGAGAAGCATTGCACGGAAATCTTTGTTCGAATCCGCGACATGAACTTCTTCTACTTTGGCTTCCTGCAGTCCTTCCAATACCTCTGTTGTGATTTCGGTTCCGCCTTCGTAATAAATTTCACCGGTATCTTCGTTCACAACATCTTCAACGAGTGAAGTTCCAATGGCTTCTTCTGCTTTTTTCCCTTTTAGATTGGCTGTCTTAATGCATTCAAATGCTTTAAAAATATCAGCATTTGTAGAAAAACCAAGAGCTCTCAAAAGCATAGTTACGGGAAACTTCCTTCGCCTGTCAATAATGGCAAACAGGCAATCATTGATATCCGTGGTAAAATCCACCCAGGAACCGCGAAAAGGAATAATTCTTCCTTGGAAAAGTTTGGTTCCGTTTGGATGAGTGGATTCATCAAAAAATACACCCGGAGACCTCTGAAGCTGAGAAACGATTACGCGCTCGGCGCCGTTGATGATAAACGTTCCCTTTTCAGTCATGTAAGGAATATTTCCAAAATAGACTTCCTGTTCAATACTCTGTTCGTATTCATTTTTATTGGACTCATCGGTGATGTGCAAAATGAGCCTGACTTTTAGCGGAACCGAATAGGTTACGCCTCGGTCAATACATTCGGAAGGGGTGTATTTCGGCAGTCCTAGAAAATAGTTATTGTACTCAAGAACATAGTTTCTGTGAGAATCTTCAATCGGAAAAGTGCCTCTCAGAACTTTTTCAAGCCCGATATCTTTCCTCTGCTCATCAAGTGTATGCTCCTGAATGAACTGTTGAAAGGAACCTGTCTGGAGCGCCAGGATATCCGGCATTTCCACAATAGACTCGATCCTTGAAAAGGACACACGGCCCCCATGGGTATTCGCAGTGGCTTTCAATTAAGCCTCCTTATTGTTTTGCTTATGAATGCAGATAATTCGTTTTGAATTTCAGCAGCTTACTGAAGTTCTACTGTTGCGCCGGCTTCTTCCAGCTTTGCTTTTACTTCATCCGCTTCAGCTTGGCTGACACCTTCTTTAACAGCTTTCGGTGCTGAATCCACGAGTTCTTTCGCTTCCTTCAGACCAAGGTCTGTAATAGCACGGACAACTTTAATCACATTGATCTTTGCCTGTCCTGCAGATGTAAGCATTACGTTGAACTCTGTCTTCTCTTCCGCAGCGGCGGCATCGCCTCCGGCAGGTCCTGCAGCAGCGGCGACTGCTACCGGAGCGGCAGCTGTTACACCAAACTTTTCCTCAATATCACTAATGAGGTCAGACAGTTCCATCATGTTGGCTGATTCCAGATATGTCAGCACATCTTCTCTTTTAATCTCGGCCATGAGTGTTTACTCCTTTTCCTTAAGTATTAAGATTTTTGATCTTTTAATTGATTCAAAGCATTGACCAGGTTTGTCATCGGACTGCTTAAAGTCCTCGCAACAAGCGTTACAGGCTGGGTCAGCATGCTCAATAATTTTGATAGTAATTCATCTTTTGACGGTAGCGAAGCGATTCGAGCAAACTCAGATCCGTCAAGAAATTCGCCTTCAAAAATGATCCCTTTTACATTTGGAAGATCATTGTCTTTGGTGAAGTTTTTCAAAACTTTTGCCGGAGCGGTCGGGTCATCATAGGTTAGAGCAATCGCAGTCGGCCCTTCAAGCACATCATCTACCCCTTCGATGCTGCTGTTTTTGGCAGCAAGCTTCAGCAATGTATTTTTCGCGACCTCATAATCAACCGACGCATCAAAAAATTGCGATCTCAGTTCCGTAATGCTTATCACATCCAAACCGAGGTAATCGGTGAAGTAGATTGCGGATGCTTTTCCGAGCTTTTCGGTTAATTGCTCAACAGCTTCAATATTTTTTGAACTTGGCATAATGTTACCTGATTTTTGAATGATCTATTTTAATTCCGGGACCCATCGTAGAGGACAGTGTCAGCTTTTTTAAATAGGTTCCCTTCACAGCCGCTGGCCTTGCTTTGATGACCGTATCGTATACTGATTTCACATTGTCGGCAATCGCTGCATTTTCAAAGGACATTTTTCCGCATATCACATGGATGATACCAAACTTGTCAACCCGGATTTCGATTTTTCCGGATTTAATATCCTTTACAGCCTTGGCAACGTCCATCGTAACCGTTCCGCTTTTTGGATTTGGCATGAGTCCTTTTGGACCGAGGACTTTCCCCAATTTTCCTAATTCCGGCATCATATCGGGTGTTGCAATAATTGTATCAATCTCATCCCATCCGGATTTTAATTTTTCGAAATAATCCTTATTGCCAACAAAATCTGCACCTGCTTCTTCAGCTTCTTTTTCTTTAGGGCCTTGAGTAACGACCAAAACTTTCACCTCTTTTCCAGTACCATTTGGCAACGAAGCAGAAACCCGAATATTTTGATCAGCATGACGCGGATCCACACCAAGGTTTATCGACAGCTCTAATGTTTCATCAAATTTTGCAAACGATGACTCTTTCAGGAGGGCAATGGCATCCTCAAGACTATATTCTTTCATTTTGTCTAATTTTTCTTCGAAAGCTTTTTGATTTTTTGATTGACTCATCTTGATACCTCTATGCCCATGCTTCTTGCAGTTCCACGGATCATTTCCATGGCATTTTCAACCGTATTGGCATTTAAATCTTCTTTTTTCAATTCTGCAATATCCCTTAAATCCTGCTCTGTTACTTTCCCGACTTTTTCACGATTCGGTTCTCCGGAACCTTTAGGAATTTTTGCGGCTTTTTTGAGGAGAACAGCAGCCGGCGGCGTTTTCGTAATAAATGAAAAACTCCTATCGGCGTAAACCGTAATGACAACTGGAATAATCATGCCTGCCTGTTCCTGAGTAGCCGCATTGAACGCTTTGCAAAATTCCATGATATTTACACCGTGCTGACCCAGTGCCGGACCAACGGGAGGTGCCGGATTCGCCTGCCCTGCGGGAATCTGCAGTTTGATAAATCCGATTTCTTTTTTAGCCATGATTTATTTCTCCAATTCCACCTGAAGGAAATCTAATTCAATCGGCGTCGGGCGGCCAAAAATACTCACCGACACTTTTACCTTCTGTTTTTCATTATTGACTTCCTGAACAAATCCATTGAATTCCATGAAAGGACCGTCCACTACCTTTACAGAATCGCCTACATTGTATGGCTGCGCCACCATTTCTTTGCCTTCTCTGCCTTCAACTTCTCCAAGGATTCTCGTAACCTCTTCCGGCTTGAGCGGCTGCGGCGTATCCTTTGGTCCTACAAAATTGATGACACCGTCCATGTTCTCAACAAGATAACGGATTTCTTTATCCATGTTCATTTTTACTAGGATATACCCTGGGAAAAAGACCTTATTTCTGACCTTTTTCTTTCCGTCTTTCATTTCAACGATATTTTCTGAAGGAACCAGCACTTCGGCTACCTCGTCCCGTAAATTTTCATGATCAATTTCAAAAAGCAGTGAATCTCTAATCTTTTTTTCCTTGCCGGAAATAACGCGAAGTGTGTACCAATCCATGCTCACAAAATCACCTGCATCAATCCGGATAAAATCCTGTCAATAAAGAACAGGAAAACACTAAGCATAAGAGAAAGTGTAAGAACTACAAAAGTAGATCCTTTTAACTCTTCCCAAGTAGGCCAGGATACTTTACTCATTTCAAATTGTACGTCTGAAAAAAATTGTTTCATTTTTTTTATCATACTGTAACGTAACTGTATTAATTGCAGGTGAGGCAGGACTTGAACCCGCAACCCCCGGTTTTGGAGACCGGTGCTCTACCAATTGAGCTACTCACCTAATACTCCAACGACTCTGCATTATTTCGTTTCCTTGAACAAAACATGCTTCCTTACAACAGGATCGTATTTTTTATATTCAATCCTGTCAGGATGTTCACGTTTATTCTTGGTTACGGTGTACCGATAGCCTGTGCCTGCGGTACTTTCGATTTGAATAATTACCCGTTTACTGTTGCCTGCCATTCATTACTCCAAAATTTCGGTAACGACACCGGCACCAACGGTATGTCCGCCTTCACGGATAGCAAACCGAAGTTCC
>JASLML010000037.1 GCA_030746535.1 Fidelibacterota bacterium | reverse complement strand
GTCTCGTCAGTCCCGCTTTTTGAACCCCCGTTTTCTCATCAAGAAATCGGGGGTTTTTATTGGGTTTTTTGTTTGTGCTATGATGGGACAGATGTGTAGAATAAAGACCGTTAGCTTGAGCTGAATCATTCATAAACCAACAATCATTCCCGCCTCTGATAGATCTATTCTGGTACAGTTTGGTCAAGAAATTTCAGAAAAGATGCATCAGAAAGTTATGTCACTCTCGCGCAGTCTGCTAGATTATCCAAATAAAGAAATTATCACTATTTCCCCTGGCTACAGTTCAGTTCTGGTTCGCTTGCATAATGATATCACCCTTTCAGATGGAATGGATATCATTTCAATGTCATTAAAAAAAGAATCAAATGCAGCCAATACCAAGTATCGAAATGTGGATATTCCTGTATGCTACGATGACGAATTTTGCCCGGATATAAAAAGGGTTTTAGAATATACCGGCTATAAGAAGGATGAAATAATAAAGAGGCATACAGAAAGTCAATATTTGGTGTATTTCATTGGCTTTTCAGCAGGCTTCCCTTACATAGGCGGGATGGATCCAACCTTAGCCACTCCTCGGCTCGATGTTCCAAGAACAAGCGTACCCGCCGGTTCCGTCGGCATCGCAGGAAGGCAAACCGGCATTTATCCGCTATCAACACCGGGGGGCTGGAATTTGATCGGCAAAACACCTATCCCGTTATTTGACAGCAGCGCACCTGATAACGGCCTGATTCAGATGGGAGACAGAATTCGATTTATTTCTATCAACAGAGATGAGTTTGAAACTAGGAGCAGCTTGGAACAATGAGCATCACTGTTTCCGCAGCGGGTTTCCAAACTACTGTCCAGGATTTGGGAATGCATGGATATGCGCAATTAGGTATTTCTCCAGCCGGAGCGGCAGATGCATATTCGCTCCGATGCGGAAACCTCTTGGTTGGAAATCAAAACACTGATGCCGGACTGGAGATGACCCTTGTCGGCGGGCAATACCGATTCAATCAGGATGCTCTGATTGCATTAACCGGCAGCCGCTTTTCTGCAGCGATAGATGGCAGCGGTATTCCCTACTTTGAGGCACTGCAGGTTAGCAAGGGTCAGCATCTTGAATTAGGACCTACCGATGAAGGAGCGCGGTGTTATTTATCTGTAAGGGGCGGCATTGATGTGCCATCTGCACTAGGCAGCAAATCTACATCATTGATGATGCAGTTCGGAGGATACAAGGGGCGCACCCTGCAAAACGGAGACAAGCTAAAAATTGGAAAACCAGATTCAACTTTAGCTCCTGCTGAAATCAGTATCGCCAATGTAGCTGACAGGTCTGTTCTGCGTGTTATTCCAAGTTTGCAGCACGACTGGTTTGATTCTGAAAACTGGGATCTGTTCATCAATGCCTCCTATACTGTTGCCCAGCATTCCAATCGCATGGGCCTGCGTTTGGAAGGGCCTGAGATCAGTCCCGCCGTACAGCAAGAGGTGGTGACCGAAGGACTGCCCCTCGGAGCCCTGCAGGTCCCCGGCAACGGCCGGCCTATTATCTCATTTGTGGACCATCAAACGACAGGCGGCTATCCAAAAATAGCGAATATCATTGCAGCCGATATGTGGAAAGTCGGTCAATTAAAACCAGGAGACAAAATTACGTTTACATTGGTTTCCATGGCTGAAGCAGAAAAATTATATTTGGAGCAGGAATCACTATTTATGAGGTACCAGCCGTGAAAAGTATAATTGATATTAATTGCGACATGGGCGAGATCCAATCCCTGCTGGACAGCCATGTTTATGCAGAATTAATGGATTATGTTACATCCGTAAACCTTGCCTGCGGAGGGCACGCTGGCGATGAAGGCATGATGCGTAAACTTGCAATAAAAGCTCGCCAAAAAAATGTCCGTATCGGCGCCCATCCCAGTTACCCCGATCAAGATAATTTTGGCCGTGTGGAGATAGATATGGATCCTAACGATCTACTGGACTCGATCTGCAATCAGGTATGGTCATTGATCCAAATCGCTGAACAGGAAGATATCCCCATTACGCATATTAAACCGCATGGCGCTTTATACAATAAAGCATCCGGCGATACATATACAGCGCGCCTCATTGCCGAAGCGGTGCATCAGATAGATCCTGACTTACCTGTTATGTGTTTAGCAGGGTCATTGATGGTGGATGTGCTTAAGGAAGCCGGAATTGCGGTGATTGCGGAAGCATTTGCCGACCGAACCTATGAATCTGATGGAAGCCTCAGAAAGCGCACTTTGGATCAATCGGTCATTACAAATGCTGAGCAGGCTACACAGCAGGCAAAGTTGATCGCTTCACATAATAAAGTGGTCACCTACAATGGTGAAGAGATTGAAATTGATGCACAAACGGTCTGCATCCACAGCGATAATCCCAACGCCCTTGCCATCGCGAAAAGTATCAGCAGTATGATGCACTATTAATTTGTGTTGCTGCAGATATAATGGCCGAAAGGATGGAATCGGCGTTACGCAAGTTGGGGTGTAAAGTTTAATTGAAGCAATATTAGCACTTCCCCTCCGCCTGTCAAGCCGGAGGTCGCGAGTTCAAGTCTCGTCAGTCCCGCATTTCCAAAAAGCCCTCGAAAGAGGGCTTTTTTCATTATTTCAGTAAAACCATTTTCTTAGTCTGGTGGAAATCTCCGGCACTGATTCTATACAAATATATTCCGGCACTGACAGGTTCCCCTAAATCATTGGTCGCGTCCCAAACAACTGACTTGTAACCGGCTTTTTGTTGATGGTTTACCAATGTTTTAATATCCCGTCCCATTAAATCATAAATCATGATGATTACTTTAGTGGCTTCGGGTAAATCGTATCGAAGTGTCGTGGTAGGATTAAAAGGATTCGGGTATGCAGGAAATAATTCGAAATTTTCGGGAACAGACGCGTTATCAACGCCGGCTTCTGGAGGACAGTAATTACCGTCCGGCGCAAGCTGAGGCAGTTGGTAGGTTGTGTCCGTAATCAAATTGTAAATCAGCGTATCGGTTGACTGAAGCAGTTCCGGGGTGCAAGGTTCCCATTCGTTTGCGATTCCACTGCAGGTGGCTTCATCTGCTAAAATCCCCATGTTTGTCACGATCGCCCAGTAGAGATATTCAATAGCCATGCATTCGTAATCGCAGGTGGTATCATCATAGTGGTACCAGGCATTATCGGGGTACGTCCCGGGATGATTAATGAACTGCCCGCCGCGAGCCACATCCATTGCCGCAGTCAGCAGCGACGAATTAGGCTGCAGTCCAAATGCTGAGGGATACAGCTCCACATGCCCGCAATGATTGATGGTATGCAGAATTTCCTCCACGCTGGCATCCGATCCCCAATATCCCGTTGCCGATGGATCAATTTCGTTGTTGAACAATGCTGCACTGGCGCAACCCGTAAAATTATCCATCATATCATCAGCCGCACTGGACCATTCGGAGGTAAAGATCGGCATCGCAACATCTGCGCTTTGCAGCACTGATTGCAATGCTTGATCATCAATGACGCCGTCCTCGTCGTTATCCAGCAACTGTGCCGCAACCGCTGCCGCGTGCAGCACTTTTGCATCCGGAATGGATGATTCCGCATAAATGCCGATCACATCGAGTACATTAACATATTTGGTGAATTCTCCCAGTCCCGGCGCATTGGTATTTGGGTTAGACTCAATCTCAAAGCAGACAGTATTCTGTGCCGAAAGGATGGATAGCACCATTATTAACCAACCTACATTATTTCGAATGATCGATCTCATGAGATCAAATTATCAACTTGTGAAAGAAATCCAAATAAATTTCATCCGCATTCATTAATTTCCCGATCCTTTCAACCAACCAGAAAAGATCCAAATGAAGAAAATCACACTCATTTTATGCATCCTTCCTCTGATTTTGTCAGCCGGTGATTCCATTGATAAAGCCGTTGCCGAGCATATTGCCGGCACCATTGAGCTTCGTCATCAAATCCACCAAAAGCCGGAACTCGGCAACCGTGAATTCAAAACAGCGAAACTTGTTGCCGATCATTTAAGAAGCCTCGGCTTTGATGATGTGCAAACCGGCATTGCCCATACAGGCGTTGTCGGAATCCTCAAAGGCGGCAAACCCGGCGGCGTTGTTGCTGTTCGTGCGGATATGGACGGACTTCCCGTCACCGAAGACACAGACCTTCCGTTTAAATCAACCGTAAAAACGACCTACCTTGATAAGGAAGTCGGTGTTATGCATGCCTGCGGACACGATATACACACCTCCGTTCAGCTGGGAGTTGCCAGTGTATTAGCTTCAATCAAAGATGAGATTCCGGGTACGGTCAAATTTATTTTTCAGCCTGCTGAAGAAGGCCCACCTCCGGGCGAAGAAGGCGGCGCTGACCTGATGCTGAAAGAAGGCGTATTTAACGATCCCAGCCCCAGCGCCGTATTCGGCCTGCATGCCCATGCAGGATTGCAGGTCGGTGAAGTAGGTATGACCATAGGCCCTGCCATGGCTGCTGTGGATCACTTCATAATTACCATCAAAGGCAAGCAGTCGCACGGTGCCTATCCACATAAATCGTTGGATCCGATCGTAATGGCCACCGAAGTTGTGGACGCTTTTCAAACCATCCGGTCACGATCCCTGTCGCCGCTGGAGCCAAGCGTAGTAACCGTTGGAATTATCCGCGGCGGCGAACGCTTCAACATTATTCCTTCGGAAGTGCACATGGAAGGAACCGTACGGACCTACAGCCCAACAACGAGGGACAACGTAGAGCGGCGCATGAACGAAATTCTGGAAGGAATCACCAAAGCATACGGCGGGGATTTTGAGCTGCATTACAACCGCGGAACGCCGGCAACCATCAATAATCCGGAATTATCTCAGCAAATGATCCCAACCCTGAAACGGGTGGTTGGCAATGACAATGTTATTATGATGGAACCGGTTATGGGAGGTGAAGATTTCGCTTATTTCGCAAACGAAATTCCAGGAATGTATTACCGGCTTGGCGTGGTCAAACCCGGAACAACATCCGGCTGGGTGCATACGCCGACCTTCCGTGCGGATGACAGCTGCCTGGAAGTTGGCATGCGCGCCATGAGCAACATCCTGATGGATTACCTGAAATCCGTTGAATAATAATTGCATGGAAAGGAACCACAGTGAAACACAATCTTGGTTTAGCAATCATTTTGATAGGGAGTCTTATGACCATGAATAACTGCGATCAACACACTTCAGAATTCGAATCATTCATTAATGAATTCATAGAATCCTCGTTCGAACTTGAACCAACTTTCGGTATCTATATGGGGCGGCATGAATACGACGGACAGCTTCCGGACTGGTCCAAGGCCGGCATTGATAAACGCATTCGAAAACTCAAGGAAGCGAAAGCGAAAACAAACGGATTTGCGGATGAATATCTTGACGATGCTCAGAAATTCGACAAACAGTATATCCTCGCCGTGATCGATGAACAGCTTTTTGCTCTGGATGAAGCGCGGCTACCATTTACGAATCCTTCTTATTATACGTGGGCAATGGGGCCGGATGTGTATCTCTCCCGCGAATATGCTCCGCTCGAAGAGCGCATGAAAGCATACACGATTTACGCCGGAAACATTCCCGCTGCCGTGGATCAGATCAAGGAAAATATGGATACACCGATGCCGAAGACGTTTGCGGAACTCGGCATGCGATCGGCCAAGGGAATGGCAACCTATTTCAGGGATGATGTTCCGGGGATTTTCGCTTCGGTTGAAGAAGGGGCGCTTCAGGAAGCATTCGTGGCGGCGAATGAATCGGCAGCGGCTGGCATGGAATCGCTCGGCGCGTGGTACGAGAAGCAAATTGCTTCGGCTACGGACGACTATGCGCTAGGCGAAGAATTGTACAGGAAAATGCTGTGGATGAATGAACGTGTGAATACGCCATTGGATGAGCTTGAAAAAATCGCCTACGCCGACCTTGAGCGCAATACCGAAGACCTGAAGAAAGCGTGCGAAGAGTTTGCCCCGGGGAAATCCGTTTTCGATTGTGTGGCGCTAGCACAGGAAGACAAACCTGAAGGCGGCGCCGTGGAAGGTGCACGGGCACAGCTTTCGGGATTGAAACAGTTTTTGATCGAAAAAGACCTTGTAACCATTCCAGGAACGGAAGAAGCGCTGGTGGATGAGGCGCCGCCGCACAATCGCTGGAATTTTGCCTACATCGAAATTCCCGGACCCTACGAAGAAAATTTACCATCCGTTTATTACATTGCACCGCCGGATCCGACATGGCCGGAAGAAGATCAGCTGAATTTCATTCCGGGAAAAGCAGACCTTATGTTCACGTCCGTACATGAAGTCTGGCCGGGACATTTTCTGCATTTCCTCCATGCCAACCGCGTGAAGCGTATGATGGGAAGAGTGTTCCAGGGCTATGCCTACACCGAAGGCTGGGCGCATTACACCGAAGAACTGATGATTGAAGCAGGGCTCGGAAACGGCGATCCCGTGTACCGCATTGGTCAAATTTTGAATGCTACACTTCGAAACGTCCGCTTCATTTCATCTTTGAAACTGCATACACAGGGAATGAGCGTGGAAGAATCAAAAACCATGTTTAAGGAACTTGGTTTCCAGGACAGCGGGAATGCCATTCAGCAGGCGGCGCGCGGCACCTTTGATCCCGGTTACCTGAATTACAATATCGGAAAACTCATGATCCAAAAACTGCGTACGGACTGGTGTGCCGATAAAGGCGGAGAAAAAGCATGGAAGGAATTTCATGATGCATACTTATCCTACGGCGGACCTCCGATTCCTCTGGTGCGCAAACATATGCTCGGTGATAAGGACGACGGAAAACTGTTTTAACATCATCTTATTACATTGAATTTATGTGTACGGCTATATTCAGGACGTGCAGATGCCGCGCAAAAAATCCTTCTTGTTAAATAATTCCGTAAAGACATTTCTTCTTTTCACTCTCGGATTTTTTCCGCTTTCAGCAAATCTGCCGTCTTCCCTTTTCTTTTCTAATATAGAATTCCGCATTGCTGGAAACGGAGAATCGGACCATCATTATGTCTGGATTCACGGAGACGAAAAAACAGCGGAAATGGCGCTCAACTACCACATGAAGCATTATCCGGGAAAGGCATTCTTTATAAAATCTGAAGAAAGAGAAGTTTTTGTTTCCGGTGTCATGGTGGATCCCAACCGCATATTTTCACGGAAGGGTGCTGCATCGGCTCTGAGAAAATTCAAAACGGATTGGGAAACAAGTGCTTTAACTGCATCGCTGGATCGCTTGGACGAAGACAGGGAAAAATTTCTGGAAAAGCTTTTACCTAAAAACGGAGGATTGCTGATAGCCGTTCACAATAATTTCCGCGGATACAATGTAAGCAAGGAGATCCCGAATAGCAGGCTTCAATCAATAAAGCCCCAGCAAAACCCGCGTGATTTCATTATTTGCACAGATCAGTCAGATTACAGCAAACTCGCTTCCGGCCCTTTTAATGTGATCCTGCAGGATGAAATGGCGGATGATGAGGACGGATCACTGTCATGGGCCGCGCTAAGAAAAGGTGTGCGCTACATTAATATCGAAACGCGGCTGGGCTGGCTGAGCCAGCAGAAGAAAATGCTGAAGTTTGTCGAGGAAAGGCTGAGAAAAAGCGGATTAAATCAGGAGTCGGCGACGGATGTATCCGGCGGTGCCGGCTTGGATCCCCAGTAGGTCGGGCTCGGCTGAAGCTGAAAAATAATTCCAATGTCCGTTTGGTACACATTCGGATCATCACCGATTCGGACATAATTTCTTGAAAAATCCGATTTTGACGGGCCGAAAATTGCGGTTCCCGCAGGTTCGCCTTTTCCGTCCGTTACCGCGAGCCTCGTACCGGCTTCATCATCCACAGAATATGTCGCCCATTTGTCTGGATTTTTCGAAACAACCGTTCCCCTTCTGACAGCCAGCGTTCTATCAAGGAAATTCTGCATAATGTTATCCTTAACCTGCAGCGTGTCGTGGTCGGCAATCAGCCATACATCGGCAAGTTCCAGAGTAATGCTTTGTTCTGCCTTGCTGATCGTGAATGCGGAAATATTTTCACTATTGGCCTGAAAGATCAAATCTGAGCTGGATTTCCTTTTTTTCTGTGCATAGGAATTCATAAGGAACGCTGCCCCGATCACGACAAGCAAGGCAATCATGATCTTTTGATTACGTGTCATACAGTTCCTCTACCCGGCGGGCCATTGATTTTTGCTTCCTGTTCCTGAAAAAACCAAATCCTAGAACCAGAACCGTCGGCATAACGATATTGATCCATTTCCACGTTTTGCGGTTGGCATCGGAAAGTTCCTTCAGCGGACGGCTCGTTATCTCCCGTGATCGAAGTTCGATCAGCCCCCGGTCACCCATCAGGTAATCCACCGCATTCATGATAAATACATGGTTTTCGGCAGATTCAGCTCCGCTGCCGTCATCCAGAAAGCGAATATCGGACACCAAAATTATCTGGCTCAGCAGCCCCGATGAAGCATTGACCTTTTCGGATATTGCTCCAATTAATTTTGCTGGCTTATTCAAGCGCTGGAAAATAGGATTCCGTTCAGGTTCCGGGCTCAGATTATAGAAGCCGCTCATGACTGCTGATTTGCTTGAGCTACTGAACAGCGGTCTTACCGAAACATCGGAAAGCCCCGAATCCGCAAGCGTAACTTCACTTGGAAAAAAGAGCATGATCTGTTCCAATCCGGACACAAGTATTTCCTCTTGGTTGAATGACCTTACCAGCGGAAGAAAGGGATATTCCATCGGAACATTCATACGAATGAATCCCATATTCCTCCCAACGTTGACCCGTGAACAGGATCTGTCAAGCACCAGATTGCTTTCGATCTGTATGCCGTAGGATGCGAGTATATCAAAGATATCGGACTGAATATCAGATGCCTGCTGTGTTTCCAAGCTGGCATTGACATGCGATTGTGCAAGAATCATGTTTCCGCTTCTTGCCAGAAATTCTTCCAGGTTGATTCTCGCAGAATCAGACAGAGTATCTGTGACTCCACGCGCCAGAATAACGTTGATATCAGCCGGAACAGGATTTGAAAGGTCAATCTGCCTTACAGAATAGCGTTCGGAAATGAGCCGTGAAACATTTTCAAAGCGGTCTGGATCTCCGTCGAACGTCGCCAGTCCAACCGATTCCTTGCTTGATTCCACCAGCTTTTTGATCTTTGTCGTTATCTCATATTCCAGCCCGGATGTAGTCTGAATCACCGGAAGAACTTCCCTCTTGTCCTCGTACAAAATGGCAAGTCCCATGAATACTTTCTTTACTTCAATTTTATCATTTTCGATATCTTGAACCTGAACGGGAATGACGCCGGATTTCTGGGCATCTTCTTCCAGATCTTCGTCTGTTTCCGGATCAAAGAATTCAAAGCGCACATTTTTCTTTCCATATGCCTCGTATTCTTCCAGAATATCCTGTAAAAACCGCCTCGTATTGCCCAGTTCGCCGGGTAGGTTATCGGAGAAGTACACTTTCATGGTCAGCAGATCATCCATGCCTTCGAGAACTTCTTTGCTCGATTCGGATAAAGTGAACTGCCCGTTATCCGTTAAATCGATCCGCTTGAACACATCTCTGGAAACGAGATTCACAACGATAAGGGTAGCGGCCAGTATTGCCGGCAAAAGATAGGATGATTTTCTCAGGTCCAAGCTAGCCGGCCTTCCATTTTCTGGTATCGAGAGTGTGTACCGTAAGGAATAAAAAGAAGCCCACTATTGAAAAGAAATACACAAGGTTCCTAGTATCGATAACACCGCGCGATATATTTGATAAATGATATTCCACGGCAAAATACTGCACCAGCCCTGATATGCCGGACGGAATGAAAATGAGCATTTTGTCCATCAGCCAGAAAACAAGTACAATGAAAACGCCGATGATAAAGGCCACCACCTGATTTTCAGTAAGACTGCTGGCGAAGGTTCCCACCGATGTATACAGAGCACCGACAAGCGCTAGACCGATGTATCCGCTGATAACAGCGCCGGTATCAACATTGTCTCCCACCTGCAGAAGGGTGATGAAATGAACCGATGTTACTGCTAGAGCCGCAAGAATAAGGGTTAATGCCGCAAGAAATTTCCCAATTACAAATTCTGTCGTTTTTAGCGGAAGTGTACTCATGATTTCAATCGTGCCGATATTCCGCTCCCGCGCGATGAGTCCCATCGCCACGGCCGGAATGAAAAAGAGGTACACGAGCGGCACGGTGCTGAACAGCGTGCGCAGGTCAGACTGCCCGATCAGGAAGAATGTATTGGTAAAGAAATACCCGTTTACAAGCGCGAAAATGACAAGAAATATGTACGCCATCGGGCTGTTGAAGAATGCCCGCAGCTCTTTGAAATAGATTGCCTTAATGTTACCCATTGGTCTCCCCGGATGAAGTCATGGTTCTGAATACATCCTCCAGATTCGCGGTGTGCGGTGTCATGTTCAATATGATCCATCCTGACTCAACGGCATAGTGAAACAGCGCTTCCCTCGGATCCAATTCTCTTCCGTATTCAAAATGGATCATAGTGATATCGCTTTCCTGTTCGGATGACAATAATGTGATTTCGGGAATCTTCCCGCTCACAGCGGCAATGGTTTCTTCTGATGCATTCTTTACCTCAAGCGTAAGTTTTACTTTTCCCATGAAATTTGTCATGAGTTCTTCACTGGTTCCGTCCGCGATAATTTCGCCTTTATCGATGATTAGAATCCGGTCCACCGTCGCCTGAATTTCCTGCAAAATATGGCTGGACATCAGGACCAGTTTTTCCCGACCGAGATCTTTGATGAGTTCGCGGATTTCCACGATTTGGTTCGGATCCAGGCCTGTTACCGGTTCGTCGAGGATCAGAATATCCGGATCATGGATCATCGCAGCGGCTAAGCCGATCCGCTGGCGGTATCCTTTGGAACAGGCAGACACCGACTTATGCACAACACCTTTCAGTCCGCATTTGCTCACCACTCTGCGAAGCGCTGCAGTAAAGTCCTTGCCGGAAATGCCGCGGATCTTTGCAATGAATTCCAGATATTCGTGGACGGACATTTCGCCGTAAAGCGGATTCGTTTCCGGAAGGTAGCCGATTTGCTTCTGGATTTCGAGCTGCGAATCGCTGATGTTTAGTCCATTTACCTCTACCGTGCCGGAAGTCGGCGCCAAATAGCCGGTAATCATTTTTAAGGTGGTTGTTTTCCCTGCTCCGTTCGCACCGAGAAATCCGACAATTTCACCGTCGGAAATCTCAAAATCGATGGACCGCACCGCCTCTACCGGACCGTAGTTTTTCCTGAGTTGTGTTACTTTTATCATGAATGCGTTACAATTATTTCTATAATAAACGGGTGCGAAGTTAAAAATCTCTGGAAAAATCCAAAAATATTTATTCGCTAACATGTGTCGAAAATCACCGGCTGGTTTTTTGGATTGTATCACTTATAAAAAAACCATTACTTTAAACGAGCAAAACTGAAAAAAGGAGAATAAATCATGATTATTGCAAAACAAATCACTTTTCTTCTCACAGCAGTAATTTTTATCGGGGCCTGCGAAGAACTCGTAAAGGATGAAGAATCCATCACCAGCAACCCGGAAGAGCTCGTAGGTACATGGGACCGCGATAGTGTAGTCATTTCTATGGAAGCAACAGTGAACTCGGAGCAAGTTCTGTATCATTTCTTTGAAGAAGGAACAGGAGAACTTACCGTGAGCGGAGACCACACAGCATCCCTAACCTATCTTTGGCCTCTTTCTTATTTTGAATCTTTTGATGACCACGATAACTACAGATGCAACGATGACGGCAACTGGTATGAATCATTAGAGCAATGCGAGGATAATTGTGCAACCTCATGTGAATTTGACTCATCAGCAAACGATGATCAGCTTGAACTAATATCTTCCAATCTGGACATGATAAGCTTTATGCGTGCACTTTTCGAAGGATCGGATAATGCGCAAACAATAACCGTATTCGGAATTAATCCTGACAGCGATGGATCGGGAAATGATAAAGAGCATGCATTTGTTGAAGTTCTAGAGGTTCCCGCCTTGTCTTCATTGGATCAGTTAGAGGAATTTGAACCAGATTCCTTCAGAGTTGCTGAATATGAATTGGAAAACCCGACTTATACCTATGACTCCACCAATTTTTCAGTTTCTATTGCCGGTATAACCCTGTACAAGGTTACAAGGACAGACTCAACTGTGGACGTAGATTCAAGCACAACGGTTACTGTTGCCGGAAACTTGGCGCTCACAAATCTCACTATTCCCGCTAATGATCCAACAGAAATTGCCTTTATCTTTGATCCAACGGAATTTGAAGATGACAGTGATGGGCCTACACAGCTGACTTTTAATGCTGATGGCTCATTTAACGGAATTGAGCAACGAACAGACTATGACTCAACCGGTGAAGAGTATACCTATATCGATTCAATTACAGGGACATGGACTGCAGACAGCGTAAATATAACCATCACTGATGATTACGAAGAGAACGGAACTACGGTTTTAGACACCTTCACGATTCGGTATTATGTTGTCGGAAACAATGCAACATTTATTCTTGAAGAAAGCCCCTGCGGAGATGATGCCACAGATGATGACGGCAACCCTATGAGCGAAGATGAATGTCTGGACGAAATCGAAAAATCACTTCTGTTTGATGAGGGAAGCCTCACCGCCATGACCGGAAAGTTAAGGTATTATTTCCATCGCAGCAGCAGTTCGCGGCCGTTCTTGCCGATGTTTGTGCAGGAAAACAAAAGCCGCAAGGTCAATATAAATCGGTCGGCTATAAAATCATGGCAACAGTTGCTAGCGCGATGAATTGACCAAAACAGCTATGTGATATTGCAAACGCCCTTGCCTATTGGTTGGGGCGTTTTGTTTTATGTAAGGGAGGTCTGGTAAATATCGTGAATGCGCAGCAGGCCCGTACAGGTACCGCTCTCTGTAACGACCGGCAAAACGGATATCTGCGAAGTTCTGTCTTCCATCAGAGTAACGGCATCACTCAGAGGCGATGAATCCAGCACCGATACAGGATTCTTCGACATTACTTCTCCTGCAGTCAACGTATCTATATTACCATTTTCAGCTAGGCAGCGTCTAAGGTCTCCTTCGGTCACGATACCGGAAAGGAATTGATCCTTTTCCAGCACGAGGGCCGCACCTTGAGGCTTATCCGTCATGCTGATGACCACATTTCTTAATTTTTCATCGGCGGCAACCACTGCACATTCACTTAGCGGCTGCATGATGTCGCGGATATTCAGCCTCAATTTTTTCCCGAGTTCACCACCCGGGTGGTAGCGCGCAAAATCTTCGTGTTTAAATCCGTTGGAAGTCATGAGCACCGCCGCAAGCGCATCCCCAACCGCCATCGTAAGCGTTGTGCTTGAGGTCGGAACAATTCCAAGCGGATCGGCTTCTCTCTCTACGGAAGCGTCCAGCAACAAATCCACCTTGTCGGCAAGTCGCGAATTGGGATTCCCCAAAATTCCAATCAGCGGTGAATCGAATTCCCTCAGGATCGGTACAAGCCTCAGCAGTTCCTCTGTACTTCCGCTTTTGGAAATGAGGATGGTTGGGTCACCCGGATGATAGATCCCGAGATCGCCGTGGAGCGCCTCAGCAGCATGAAGAAACACTGCCTGTGTTCCAGTGCTGCAGAAAGTAGCTACCATTTTCTGAGCAATGAGTCCGGATTTGCCGAGCCCGCAAACCACTACCTTCCCATCGTGATTCCGAATCAAATCAGCGGTTTTTACAACATCCGCAGATATGCGGACGGAAGCGTTCGTTAGCTCTTCCGCTTCGGCGGTAAATATCTGCTCTGCCACTTTTTGTAGATCTTTTTCCGTCATAGAATTTTTCTCGGAATTGAAGTCAAACTTGCAGGAAAATAAACCAAATTATACTTAAAACCGAATTGACAATTTCATCTGTCCGTCCGCAGTTGGTGCAAAGGATGTTTGAAGAGTTTCATTCCTGTACACCGTTCCAAAGCCCCGCCCGACAATTGTTCCAATACCAGCGCCAAACAGGACATCGCTTATATAATGCTTATTATCGTGCACTCTGCTTGCCGCCACTACCGCCGCCATCGCGTAAGCAGGAATGCCGATTTTATTTCCGAATAATTCCTGCGACACAGCGGCAATCGTAAAACTGTGAGATGTGTGTCCGGATGGAAAGGATCTCTTATTATCCCCGTTTGGCCGCTCACGCCCTACGCCGAACTTGAATCCGTACGTTATTGCGCTAGATACAGCGATGGATGTAAAAACATATTGCAGTTTCCGGTGCAGATCCAATCTTGATTGACTGCTCAGGAAATGATCTGCTCCGATGCCGGCCGATAACAGTCCGATGGACCAGCCTTTCATTACATAATCATCCGCAAACCGCGCCATAGAATTTGGCATGAGTCCAACCCTTTGGACATACTTTTGAAAATCTTTATCAAATTGTGAGGCCGCCGCTGCGCTGATAACCGCAGTGCCAAGAATCATGCGGTTTGTTTTTTCATTGATGGAAGCATCAATACCTGAATGTAGGTAATTAGAAAAATCCCTTTCATTCGGGAAAAGCAAACTCAATG
>JASLML010000036.1 GCA_030746535.1 Fidelibacterota bacterium | reverse complement strand
GTAAAAGATTATGTTATCACAACTTCCCTGCGTACGCCTGTTTATTTCAAGGCAAGCGTAGCGGGACAGGAAGAAAAAGCAGTATCCAATAAAACGGATGTATGGGGCGGATCTCTAAGTATTCGAAAATCATTCACTCTGATTAAATTTGAAGAGTGATTCAACAGTAATCATGAAAGGAAATACCATGAAAAAATCACTGATCCTTTCTGCGGCTGCAGCGCTCATTTTGGTTGCCTGCAACGGAGAAAAGAAAACAGCCGATGTTGCACTCAGCACTATTCAGTGCGGTATGTGCTCGAAGAATATCGAAAATGCACTTTCCGACCTCAAAGGATTTGTCAGCATCGAAATTGACGACGAAAAGAAGGTGGGTAAAGTTGTGTACGAAGCAGGCGTGCTGGATATGCCGGCTATTGAAAATGCAATTGCTGCTGCCGGATACGATGCCAATGATACTCCCGCAAACAAAGAAGCATATGCCAAGCTGGATATGTGCTGCAAAGTTCCGGGCAAGGAGTAAGCTATTACATTGATTTTGAAGCGGGGTTGGGGCTTTGCATTGATTCCGCTTCTCATTTCGCTTGCTGTTGCAACCGATCCTCCGGTTGGTTTGGGCAGCAGATATCCGAACATTGCTGAAACAGACCGCGGCTTTGCGCTCTGCTGGTTTGAGCCAAAAGGAGATGCATTTCAGCTGAAAATGTCTGAATATGATGGACAACGCTGGGCCGATCCTGTACTCATACGGGAAGGCTCTGACTTTTTCGTAAACTGGGCGGATTTTCCATCCATATATTATGCAGGTGAACATTGGTTTGCGGCCCACTGGCCGCAGAAAAGCGGTGACGGACCTTATGATTATGATGTGAAAGTGTCGCAGTCGTTCGACCGTGGGCAGAGCTGGACAAAACCGGTAACAGCACATAGGGACGGGAAAAAAGGGGAACACGGATTTGTTTCATTTTTTATGGACCCGAAAGGATCACTTGCGCTTGCTTGGCTTGATGGACGCAAAATGACCGCCGGCCATGGTGATCACGGCTACGGCGCCATGAATTTGTTCACAACAACTCTGGACAAATCCGGGAATCTTGGTCCGGAAACACTGCTCGATGATAAAGTCTGCGAATGCTGCCCAACCTCTGTGGCGGAGACAAATGACGGAATTGTTTTGGCGTACAGAGACAGGTCTGATTCAGAAATCCGTGATATGTATGCTGTACGGCTGAGCGGAACAGAATGGACCAGCCCGGCACCGATTCATTCTGATAACTGGAAGATTGCCGGCTGTCCGGTGAACGGGCCGAAGCTGGCGACGAAAGGGAATATGCTCGCTTCGGTTTGGTTTACATCGCCGGATGAAACACCGCAGGTATTGTTTGCGTTGTCCAACGATAACGGCAAATCATTTCAAGCACCGATTCGGCTGGATGGCGGAACGCCGATCGGAAGAACGGACATCCTTTGGCTAAGCGGACGCAAAGCGCTAACAAGCTGGATGGAATACGGAGAAGAAATTACTCATATTGTATTCAGGACCGTTTCGATTGACGGAAGGCTGGGGAAACCGTTCATAGCGGCGGAGATTGACGCTGGACGGGCCAGCGGCTATCCGGTAATCACACGGATCGGAAGAAAGATTTTCCTGTCATGGACGAGCAGCGGCGAGACCGGAAAAGTGGAATCCAAATGGATTCCTGTTTCTAAATTGTAATTTTCGAAAATATTAATTGGTGTAAAAACCCCTTTTTCTAAAAGGAGGTTTGTGTAAATTCATTTTCCAACAATGAAGCGTCTATTTACAGTCTGGCTTATCCGAATCCTGATCGGATCGGTATTTTTCGGAGGCGTAGCACCGGTTCTTGACGGTCCCCTTTACGCCCAGTCTTCCAAAAAGAAAAAGAAGAAGAAATCGTCTTCAAAGAAGAAGAAATCTTCCAAGAAAAAGGCTTCCAAGAAGAAGAAAACAGGGAAGGCAAAAAAGAAGAAAAAGAAGCGTCCTTCCAAAAAGAAAAAAGCCAAGAAAAAAACCAGAAAAAAGAAAGCTGCACCTAAAAAGCAAACCCTTGACCGCGAGCGCCCCGCCAAGATGGATGTGACGGAATTTGCGGATGAATTGTACACCATCACCGAGGCTCTGAATGTCAGTTCGGACCAGTTAACTCGGGCAACCTCGTACCTTAAGGGTCCGCAGGAACGCCGCCTTGTTCGGCTGGATTCCCGCGAAGCATTTACTACTGCGGATTATGAAAAGGCGGCGGATAAGGAACCGCAGAATGTGCGCCTCCAGCGTCAGCTTGGTCTGCACTATGAATCGGTTCAGGAATTTGAACGGGCGAAGGATGTGTACCTGCGGCTCTTGGTTAACGAACCGCTGAATCCCGATTACCATTATTTTCTTGGGTCGCTGTATGCCCGTGTTGGCGCCCTTGGCAAAGCGCAGCAGTCTTTCGAAGAAGCGCTGGATCTAAAGCCGGACCACTATCAGACCTTAAATGCCATGGCATCCTTTCTTGGCACACGGCATGGAAAATCTATGAGCAGTGAAGTACTTTCTCGTTCCGCGGCAAAGCATCCGGACGGCCCGGCGCAAAAAATGACAGCCATCCGGGATAAGTTGAAATCCGGAGAAGCGCAGGAAGCCATCATGCTGGCAAAGTCCGCAGCGGAACAGCATCCGAGCCACAGCGGTTTTATTTATCTGCAGGGACAGGGATACGAAGAGCTTGGTGAAATTGATGCCGCAAAATCTTCTTACCAGAAAGCAATTCACATGGATTCGAAAAACAAGGAATCGCACATGGCGCTGGCAAACCTGTATTATAATCAGGGGAAATATGTGTATTCCGCACTCGGATACAGCGATGTCGTGTATCTTGATCCGTACAATGTGGATGCGCGGTACATGCAGGGGCTCAGTTATTTTAACGCTTCGGAATGGGGACGCGCGGCAAATGCATGGGAAGATCTTTTACATTACGATCCGCACCATCCGCTGGTGCGCATGCTTCTTCCGCAGGCGTATTATGTGCTGGCGGTGGAGTACAACAGGATAGGAAAATCTGCTCAGGGAAGGTCGTCTTTCGATAAAGCAATGAGCATCAATTCCAATACACGCGCTTGGCTTTCCGGGGCAATGCGGACGCTCGGCAAAACGTATCGTGAGCGGGGAATGTATAAAGAAAGTCTGGCAGCATTTCAGGAAGTGGTTGAATTGAAGCCGGCGGATTCCAAGGCCTATCTCGGCATGGGAATTACGTACTGGAAAATGCAGGAAACGCAGCTCGCAAAGGCGGCTTGGAACCGTAGCCTCGAACTAAGTCCGGATGACAATGAAGCCAAAGGCTGGCTCATTATCGCGCATCAGGCCGGTTCCTGATTCGATTAATTTTTCGTTTTTTACCTTTAACAGCATTACCATGAAAAAATCAATTACCGCTCTGATCTATTGTTCCGTCTTGTTTGGGGTGCATTCAGCAGATGAAAAAGTCCGTGAGGGTGTATCGGCATTTTATAATTATGATACAAAGAATGCCGCTGCAACGCTTGAGGATATTCGCACGACGGATCCTGATCATCCAGGCGTGCACCTTGTATGGGCGGCGTCTCGCTGGCTGGATGCTCAATACAACAATACCACGGAGTTTGCCTACCAAACTTTGGAAGCGGATTTGAATGACATTATTCCGGTATATGAGTCTCTCATGGAAGGCGATCCGGATAATCAGGAAATTCGGCTCTATTACGGGTCAGCGCTCGGACTCAAAGCACGCATCAGTCTTGGGAAAAAGGAATGGATCAATACACTTTCCAATGCTTACAAGGGATTCAGAATCATTCAGGAAGTTTCTGAAAAAGATTCATCGCTTATTGATGCAAACCTGCCAATTGGCATCGTGGAGTATTATGCAGGAATGAGCAATGCACTGATTCAGTTCGCCGCAGGAATGTTTGGTCTGGATGCATCCAGAGAAGCGGGACTGAAAAAAATTAAAAAGGCAGCGGAAGAAGGGCCGTGGGCATGGACCGAAGCAAGTTCCATCATTTCCTTTATCTATTTATGGTCTGACAGAGATCCGCAGGAAGCAAAGCGATTCACCGAAAAGCTGGCAACAGCGTATCCGAACAATTATTATTACAGAATCATTTTTACAGAAAGCCTGATTCGCACAGGCAAATTGGATGATGCTAAAAAATCACTGCATCTGTTGGATGTTTCCATAGAATCGCTGACAGACATTCAAAAGGGCTGGTTCACCGGATATCTCAATTTTGAATGGGCGCTCTATCATTTTCATTCGAGGAATCACGATCTTGCTATGCGCTATGCTGATAGGGCAATGCAAACCTATAGGGCGGAACTGGACATTATTCTTGGAGAAGCAATCCTTTTGAAAGGGAAATTGCTCGATTTGAAGGGTGATAGAGAAGGTGCTATTCGTGCTTACGAGCAGTGCATGGATTTGAATAATATGTCGCAGGCGATGCAGGATGCCGAAGGATATCTTCAGGAACCTTTTTCCGATTTGAAGTAATTGGAGGATGTGGTTTACCACCGGTAACTTTATTGATTATGATTGACCGCAAACAAACACGGCAGGTGATGGTCGGAGAGATTCCGATTGGAGGCGGATCGTCCATTCCAGTTCAATCCATGACCACAACAAAAACGCACGATGTTAAAGCAACATTAGAAGAAGTGGAACGGCTTCAGGAAGCGGACTGCCAAATCATCCGTATTACGGTTCCGGATAAAAAGGCAGCCAAGGCGCTTGTGGAAATTAAAAAACACATGACGGTTCCGTTGGTTGCCGATATTCATTTCAATTACCGCATGGCACTGGAAGCTGTGGATGCCGGCGCGGATAAGATTCGGATCAATCCGGGAAATATCGGCGGAAAAGCGCGAGTTAAAGAAGTGCTCGAAAAAGTAAAAGGTGCAAATCTTCCGATTCGTATAGGCGTAAATGCCGGAAGCCTCGAACGCGACCTGATCGAGAAATACGGTTATCCAACGGCTGAAGCCATGGTGGAAAGCGCACGCCGCCATATCGATATCTGCAAAGAACACGATTTTGAGGATATCATCATTTCCCTGAAAGCATCGGATGTAAATCTCATGATCGATTCCTACCGCCTGTTCGCCGAAGAATTTGATTATCCAACGCATCTAGGAGTTACCGAAGCGGGGCCGACTAAGGCAGGAAGCATCAAATCTGCCGTGGGACTCGGAACGCTATTAAAGGAAGGAATCGGAGATACGATCCGGGTAAGCCTTACGGATGATCCAGTGGAAGAAGTGCATTGCGGATATGAAATTTTGAAATCACTGGGACTCGCCACAAAAGGCGTTACAGTAGTCGCCTGCCCGACATGCGGCCGCCTGGAAGTGGACCTGTTCAAAATTGCCGGCGACATGGAAGAGCGGTTCAAAAAAGTGAAGACGCCGATGAGCGTCGCGCTGATGGGATGCGCGGTAAACGGGCCCGGCGAAGCGGAACATACGGACCTTGGAATTGCCTTTGGGAAAGGCGCCGGACATTTGTATTATAAGGGGGAAAACCTCGGAAAAGTCAGCGAAGACGCTGCCATGGAAAAATTGGAAGAAATGATCTCAGATTATGAAAAAGAGGTCGCGAATGAAGGAGAAACATCATGAGAATTCTTATCGCTTTGTTGTTGCTGTCAACTCACGTTTTTTCGCAGGATGAACCAAAACCGGAAACACTTTCCCCGGCGGTGGCCTATTGGAAAACACTGACACCGGGCGAAAAAGAATTATATTTATTTTCATACCTCACGCAGGTATACGAAACGCATCAAGACCTCATTAAGCAGCGCGGGTATGATGAAGTAACAATTTGGTATTACGAGAATCGTGCTGAACTTGTTTATGGCATTTTTGACAAATTGGAAGAGGAAGAGATTAGCCAGTTTGTTATGTGGATCGATGAATACTACAGTCATGAGGAATATGTGAACCGGCCGTTTTTTGAAGCAATGTCATTTGCCTTCCGCTTCCAGCAGACTTCGGGTGAAACTCTCTGGGACAAATACGAAAAGATGAAATTTGATAAAATAAAACCGGAAGACGACTGATGCCTTTTTACCGTCCCCGCTTTTTGGAAGAGTGGGGCGCCATTCGCAGGGAGGGCGGAATAAAACTGCTGTTAAAGAAGAAAGGATGGGTAGTTTTTGCAGCTTTTTTTATGTATTACCTGATTAGAGATTCTATCCTGTATATCCTGATTCCATACCTCGTCATCAAAGGAATTATCACCTGTTAATTAAATGGTTTCTAAGGTTCTCAGCAGCGCTGTCCTCGGAATCGATGCCTATATTGTAGAGGTCGAAGCAAACCTGAGCGGAGCCCAGCTTCCCAAATTCATTACGGTAGGTTTGCCGGAAGGTGCAGTAAAGGAAAGCAAAGAGCGCGTAACAGCCGCGATCCGGAACAGCGATTTTATTTTACCGCATAAGCACATTACCATCAATCTTGCTCCGGCGGATATTCGAAAGGAAGGCTCTGCTTTTGACCTGCCGATTGCGGTTGGAATTCTGGCGGCAACCGGCGCAGTAAAGGAAAATTTCCTCAAGAATCTGCTATTGCTGGGTGAACTTGCTTTGGACGGATCCCTTCGGCCGATCAAAGGCGCTTTGCCGATTGCGATCAATGCAGCAAAAGAGGGGATAAAGGGAATCATTCTTCCGAAGGAAAATGCAAGGGAAGCAGGTATCGTGGACGGAATTAAAGTTGCCGGTGTGGATTCACTTGCCGAAGTGGCGGCTCTGCTTAACGGAAACATGACCATGGAACCGGTAAAAGTGGACCGGAAAAAGTTGTTCAATGAGCAGAAGAAATACGATCTGGATTTTTCGGATGTAAAGGGTCAGGAACATGTAAAACGCGCGGTGGAAGTGGCAGCCGCCGGAGGGCACAACGTTATTATGATCGGTCCGCCGGGGAGCGGAAAAACGATGTTGGCAAAACGCCTTCCGACCATTCTGCCAGACCTTGCGCTGGAAGAGGCGCTTCAGACCACCAAAATTCACTCGGTTGCCGGACTGCTTCCTGAAGGGCAGGGTCTGATCGCAATTCGGCCGTATCGTTCGCCGCATCACACCATTTCGGATGCCGGTCTGATCGGCGGCGGAACGGTACCGAAACCCGGAGAAGTGAGCCTTGCACACAACGGTGTATTATTTTTAGACGAACTTCCGGAATTCAAGAAAAATGTGCTGGAGGTCATGCGGCAACCGCTGGAAGACGGATCCGTAACCATCGCCCGAGCAACGATGTCTTTGAGCTATCCGTCCAATTTTATGCTGGTTGCGGCGATGAATCCGTGTCCGTGCGGCTATGCCACCGATTTGAAGAACGAATGCACATGCAATCCGCAGCTAATCCAGAAATATATGAGCAGAATCTCCGGCCCGCTCATGGACAGAATTGATATTCACATCGAAGTACCGGCAATTTCATTCGACGAATTATCTGAAGAAGACGGAGGCGAATCTTCGGAAAAAATTCAGCGGAGGGTGCAGTCTACACGCGATATTCAGCTAAAACGGTTTGAAGAAAAGGAAGCCATTTTTTCAAATGCTCAAATGGAATCCAAGGATATTGCAGCATTCTGCAGCCTCGGAACAGAAGCTGCGGATTTGCTGAAAACAGCCATGGAAAAATTGGGTTTATCCGCTCGTGCCTATGACAGGATACTCAAAGTTTCCAGAACGATTGCAGACCTCGATAATTTTGATGAAATTCTGACCCAACATATCAGCGAGGCAATACAGTACCGCAGCCTCGACCGGCAATTATGGATTTTATGAAAGAAAAAAGATGATTTTGATTATCAGTTCCAGCCTAAACCCTAACAGCCTGAGCAGAACAATGGCTGAGGATATATTGGCAACGCTAAATGAACAAAATGCGCAGGTAGAATGGATCGATATGCGCGAAATTGATTTACCGTTCTGTGATGGAGATAAATGTTATTCCCATCCCAATGTTCAAATGATGAAAGAAAAAATATCCAATGCGAAGGCTATTTTGTGTGCGTCTCCGGTATACAATTATGATATTAATTCTGTACTCAAAAATGTTGTTGAACTGACTGGGAAAGCATGGCAGCATAAAACGGTCGGCCTGGTGTGTGCAGCCGGAGGAAAAGGAAGCTACATGAGCCCAATGTCCTTTTTGAACAGTCTGATGTTGGATTTTAGGTGCTCCCTCATTCCAAGATTTGTGTATACGACCAAACACTCTTTTACGGATGGTCGAATTTCAGATGATGATTTAACACAACGTCTGAAGGAAATAGCGGATTCCCTGCTGAGGGCGTCAGAATGATGAACAAAGAAAACCTAAGGGAATTGTATCCGCCAACGGAACCATTCAATACATTTGATCTTGCGGTTTCAGATTTGCATACCATCCATATACAGGAAGCGGGCAATCCGAATGGCAAGCCGGCGGTCTTTCTGCACGGAGGGCCGGGCGGCGGTACCGAAAGTTTTTACTGTCAATTCTTTGATCCTGAAAGGTGGAGGCTTGTCCTCATAGACCAGCGCGGGTGCGGAAAAAGTACACCATTTGCGGAACTGAGAGAGAATACCACTTGGGATCTGGTGGATGATATTGAGAAAGTCAGAGATCATCTTGGAATAGAAAAATGGGTCGTATTTGGCGGAAGTTGGGGAAGTACTCTTTCGCTGGCCTACGTGCAATCCCATCCCAACCGAGTCAAAGGTCTCATTTTGAGGGGAATATTTTTGCTCCGCAGAAAGGAACTACAATGGTTTTACCAAAGCGGAACAAGCGAGATTTATCCCGATGCATTTGAACATTACATCAAACCTATCCCGGAAAATGAAAGACATGATCTATTATCCGCATTTTACAAACGGCTAACGTCAGACGATGCAAAGGAGAGGCTCGAAGCAGCAAGGGCATGGGCAATATGGGAGGGATCCACAAGCAAACTCTATTCCGATCCCAGCCTAATTGAACGATTTGGCGAAGATGAATTTGCCGAAGCATTCGCCCGTATTGAGTGCCATTACTTTATCAATGGAGGGTGGTTCAGCCCGGAAGACCAATTATTGCAGAATATAGATATCATTCGAGAGATACCGGCTGTCATTGTTCAGGGAAGATATGATGTGGTATGCCCTGTTGTCTCCGCATGGGATCTTCATAAAGCTTGGCCCGAAGCAGAATTTTGTATTATTCAGGATGCCGGGCATTCTATGACGGAACCAGGGATTCGCTCCAAACTTCTTGATTCGACGGATACATTTGCTGAATTATAAGTCCCCCGTTCGACTAGTTTTTTATGAATTAGTTTCAGAAGAAACAATCATATTGACATCTCTCATTATAATGGATTAACGTCCTAATGATGGCGAAAAAACTGTCATAAATGCACTTATTAGTAGAAATGAGGAAAAATCCATAAATTCGAAGATTTATTAGAACCCAATTTGCATTCAATACCAAAGAATAGGATAAAAGAATATGAATAAGCTGAAAAAATATTGGTTCAAGGGTTTCACGATGATCGAAATTATGGTTGTTGTTGTGATTGTTGCCATTTTGGCAGCAGTTGCGGTGCCGATCTACATCGATTACGTTGAAAGTGCTCGTGCATCAGAAGCAAAATCAGTGATCGGAAGTATCACAAACGGTGCCAAAATGTATCGCCAAACCTATGGAGAATGGCCTGGTGATGTTGAAGAGATCGAGCGTGCAGGCCAGCTGAATGTTGATCGAGCAACCAAAAGACAGTGGATATTTGAATTACAATTGCCGGAGAGGGTTATTGCTACCAGTACTAGTGAAATGGAAGGTGGAGAAGGGAAAGTGGTCGAATTCAATGCCGAAACCGGCGAATACACAGGTTACGGAACCAAAAAACGCGAATAAATTAGATGAATATTAATGAATTATTGTCCTATGCCCTTGAAAGCGGTGCGTCGGATTTGCATTTAAGTACAGGATCGATACCGATGGTAAGGATCAACGGAACAATGAAACCGCTTAACCGTCCTGCAATGGAAGAAACGGATATGGAAGCCATTCTTCCGCAAATTATGGATGAATCGCAAATCAGCCGTTACAAGGAAGATAAGGAAATTGATCTGTCTTATAAATTGGATGGTCAAGGACGGTTTCGCGTGAATTTTTTCCATCAGATTAGCGGTCTTGCGGGAGTATTTAGAACTATCTCTGAAATTCCAAAAGGATTTGAGGAGCTGGGCCTTCCTCCGGTGCTGGCAAATTTGGCGCTGCTTGAAAATGGACTGGTGCTATTAACAGGCCCAACGGGCTCAGGGAAAAGCACTACACTTGCAGCAATGGTGGATCATGTTAACCAAAATAAATCAAAGCATATTATCACAATTGAAGATCCTGTGGAATATTTCCACAGTTCAAACCAGTGCCTCATCAATCAGAGAGAACTGGGTCTTACGACACATAGTTTTGCGAATGCTCTCAGGGCCGCTCTACGTGAGGATCCCGACGTTATTTTGGTTGGAGAAATGCGTGATCTTGAAACCATATCCTTAGCGCTGACTGCAGCCGAAACAGGTCATCTTGTATTATCCACTCTACATACATCCAGTTCCGTAAAGGCAGTGGACAGGATTATTGATATATTTCCTGCCAGCCAGAAAAGCCAGATTAGGTCTATGCTGTCAGAGAGTCTGGAAGCGGTGATTGCGCAAAAACTGCTTCCTACCAAAGATGGAAAAGGACGGGTGCCTGCACTCGAGATATTGATCGCAACCACCGCTATTCGCAACCTGATTCGTGAAGACAGAATCTACCAGATTCCATCTGTAATGCAGTCTGGAGGTGTCGATGGTATGCAAACTCTGGATCAGGATCTGCAGAGGCTTGTTTCGCAGGCAAAGATAGAACGATCACAGGCAGCAGCGCTGGCCGAAAACCCAAAATTATTTGGATCTAAAGTTTTGTAAATGAAGAATCACAGTTCAAGAGGGTTCACATTCATTGAGGTGTTAATTGCTGTCGTGATCACCAGTGTTGCGGCATACGGCCTAATGTTGGGCGCTGTGCATGCCAGAGGAGAATTGCAAGCACTTGAAATCCGGGAACGTGCAACGGAAGAGCTGCTGAGTTTTGTGGAGGGAATGAAGGGGCGAATCGCGGACGGAAGATTATCGGGAGTCGAACGAAGCGGAAATTTGGAAGGCGAACAGGTTTTTCTGCTTGGTAATGATGAGAATCCAGACAGAATCGCGGCAAAGATTTACTATGATCCTATATTCAAAGAACCGGCCGATTCAACAGGCGGCATGGATCGATACAGATTGAAAGCATGGATTACCTGGCAGGATTATACATCGGCAAGGTACGATGTGAAGAAGACCAGAGAAGTTGAAATGGTTATGCTGGAGTTTCCACTGTGAAACGGTTCAAATTTACATCTGCTTCTCCGGGATTAACGCTCATTGAACTGGTAACATCCATTACGGTGATAGGGATTATGGTGGTTGGACTTTCACTAGGAATGCGGTCCATTCTTTACCATTATCAGCATGATTCTGTTTTGCTGGAAGTTCGTCAGTATGGGCAGGCTGTGATGCGCGAAATTATGCATGAAATAAGCCTGTCGCGGTTTATAGAAAGAGATTTTACAAATGGATATGCCAGGCTGCGGCTGTATCAATATGACAGATTTGGAAATGAGTCGACAAAGATCATTTCAGGCCATGCTCTGGATGGTATCCAGATTGATGGTAGAAATCCTGTTGACGGGACACTCGATTTTCCCCGCAAGGGCCGTTTCCGTGATAATGGCCAGCGCATTGTACGGCTGGAGACATTCAAAGCTGACCAGAGAATCGAAGAACGGCCAGAGCTGCAGCGCTATGCAGAAGCAACCTGGAACCTCGAACTGTTATTTTTGGTAGAAACAGAGGTCAACGACAGAGGACCAATTGATACCAAGATTCGGGTCCGCAGATCCGTATTCATGCCGAATAAATATATTTCTCTTTTCGAAGTAACAAGTCAAATGGATCGATCATGAGCCGTTTTAGCCAAGGAACTGCAACCATTACCGCGGTCATTTTTACGATGATCAGTCTTTTGCTTACGGTATCCTATTTGAGGTATTCTCTTTCGGCGTCGGTTGCTGAAAAATATAGGTTTGCTGAATCATCTGCACTGTTGCTGGCCGAAACGGGAATCAATAGGGAAGGTATGCCGCAATTACCCTATTTATATGATCAGGTAATGGTTCTCGCAACCCAAAAAGTAAAATTCAATGAGAATCCTGAATTTGACGGATATTACCGGGATGTTGTGTGTTCTTCCTATGTGGATGATTATGGTAAAACATATTTTTATGCTAGCGCATGGGGTTCAACCGAATTTCAGAATTCACAGGGTAAATCGATTGAAATTGAGAGGAAGGCAGAGGCAAATCTGGTTGCAGAAGATTTTTCGAAATTTATGTACTTCACCAATTCCGAAGAGCCCGGCGGAGGCCCTTACACAAGCGGTACGGTAACTTTCGGATCTTCTGATACTCTGGAAGGAATTGTGCACACAAATGGAGAAATTACGATGAGTGCCTTTGGCTGCCCTGAATTCGATGGAAAGGTTCAGGCAGCAGGAGGAATTAGCATGGGAAATTGTGAAGATGTTTCTTTTGCCAATGCAACGTATGATGATTCTGCGGATGTAATTTTATATCCTCCGACCAATACGGTTCAGCGTGTTAAGAATTCTGCTGACTATGTATTCACTGCCAATGAATTGCTGTGGAGAGGCGCAATCAAGGATTCGCTAATTATGACTGAGATTGAGTTTGTTACCGGTGGATTTAAAGTTGCCCAATGGGCTTATGCAATACCGCCGGTTACACTTGATGGACAACCAACAATAACCTATTCTTGGGATGAGGACAATACAATCGGAGGATTGAATGACGGCAAGATCGGAATGGATCTTCCTTTTAGCTCTACAACAGGATATGGGATGGTCGATTCAGTATTCCTAAGTGACTATGATGCAAACGGAAACGGTGTGGATGATGTTCTTAATGGATACAGTATTGGGGATACAATTGTGGTTTCTTCAGTGGATACTTCCTATAAATACTGGATTTCCGTAATTACCGGAAAATCAACCAGCGCTGGAGACTATATTTTTAAAGTAGCCTTTCATTCGCAGGGATCTTTTATTAGCGGTGGCTTTGTAGAAGGAGAAGCTGTCCAGCTATCCCACCGGACAGGTCTGGCATCTGAGCAGTTCAATCATTTCGCATTTTACCATAACCATGAAGATGATGGGATTAGCGTTTGCCAATCAACCGGTTTTCATCACTTTGATTTTGAACCACCAAATGGTACCGATTATATCATGAACTGGACTACCTTTCACAAAGACCGTGCGGTGATTTATGTTAAAGACGGGCAGTTGAGAGTGCACGGTGAAGTTGACGGCCAGTTTACAATTGTTACGGACTCTTATACCGAATACCGCAGACAAGATGATCACACAATTATTGACAGAGTTTGGAATAACATATGGTTGGTTGACGATGTGGTCTATACCGACTCCAATCCAAGCACAGGAGAAGTTGTATATGGAACGCCCAACAGGCTTGGATTGGTTTCCGGAGCAAATGTTATCATAGCCAACACTTCTGAGAACGGTGCAAAGAATAAAGCAAATGGGCAGGATATTATCATCAATGCAGGTATAATCGCTATGCACGATTCATTTGTTGCCCATTATTGGCAGAATTCGGTTCCCGGGTCTCCGGAAAATGGGTATTATCCCGCAACGCAAGCGCCTTATTATGCTTCCAGTCCGGCAACCTCTAAGGCCGATGGAAGAGGCACCTTCCGAAATCCGGTTTCAACATCTCAACAGACAACAAGCAGTGATTTGCGTGGTACAGTGCATCTGTATGGTTCTGTAACACAAAATCTGCGCGGATTTATGAAACGGAACCCACCCGGAAGTTATGCGAATTATTGGATTGGCTATGATAAAAGCTACCATTATGATTTCAATTTCAGCGATTTTTTCCCGCCACCCAATTTTCCAAATACGACAGGAGTGGACGGCGGAATGAAGCTCATTCTGAAGACTTACAGCGAAGTTCCAACAAGAGGCGATGGGGAGAACCTATGATTCTGGGGCTTGACATCGGCAGGCAATACATAAAAACAGTTGTGTTGGAAAAACACCGTTCTGGTGGATACAAACTTATCAATGCAGCTGAGCGTCTGATTCCAGAACAGCATAAAGCATTTGATCCGGAAGATGTAAGCCGCCCGCTTGTAGTTATGGCCATCAAAGAAATACTTAAACAGCAGAAAATCAACCCGAAGCGAGCCCGGAATCTGGTTAGCAATATCAACGGCACCAATGTAAGTGTGCGGCAATTAATGACCATGGATATGCCTACCGAGGAACTCCAATCCGCACTTACCTTTGAAGCAAGAAAACATATTCCCATGGATGGAACAGATGCTGTTATTGATTTTCAGATATTTGGGCAGAATCCGAAAGAAGTGGATAAAATTGATGTTGGAATGGTAGCGTGCACGAAGCGTGTACTGAACGGACATCTAGACATATTGAAAGAAGCGGGATTTAAACCGGGAATAGTTGACACCGATCCGATTGCGCTTTCCAACTCCTTTGTATTTGATCAGGAATTTCCTGAAGACGGTGTGATCGTCCTGCTGGATGTCGGGGCAGTATCGAGTTCCCTTATTGTCTGGGGGCAAAAGGATTCGTTTTTTACGAGGGACATTCCCGTTGGCGGACACCATTTTGTAAAAGGATTATCTGATGCCAGAAAAATGGATTATGTAACAGCGCAGGACGAATTATATAAAGAAGGTGTAGCGGCATTTAGCCAGAATGACGGATCGCAGGAGCTTGGCTTGGCAGAGACTCAGCGTACTATATTTGATAATCTTGTTGAAGATGTTCGCCGTTCACTACGGTATTATGCTAAAACAACAAATCAGAGCTTTTTCCAGAAAATATATTTAACTGGCGGGGGCGCCGGTACTCCGGGCATCGGCGATTACATTCAAGGCAAACTGAATATTGATGTGGAAGTTTTTAATCCGTTTGCTGCTCTCGAAGGTACTGATGGTCAGGAAATTCCAAATCCCGGACAATATGCTGTTGCTGTTGGGCTTGCGATCCGCGGAGGCATCGAGGCATGAAGAAATTCATCACCATCAATCTGAATCAGTCCGAAACGAAGGAAGCGAGAATCGAAGTTTGGCGCAACCGCATCCGGTGGGGAGCGTTTGGCATCATTATTACCTTGTTACTGGGGTCGAATATCAGCGTTTTGCTGATCGGTAATGGTTATCGTGATCTGATCAGCAGGAAGACCGGCGAAATTGCGCAAATCAAGGATGACATCAATAAACTTCGTAAAAAGGGGAAGAATCTGTCAAAGTCTGACATCATTGCTTTGGCCGATTTGGAAGGCAACCGCTATCTCTGGGCGCGTTACCTTGAAATGCTCGGTGAAATGACGCCTGAGGATATGGCACTTACTGGGCTCAAATACAGAAACAGGAAAATGATTATTGAAGGGATTGGCGTTATTTATCAGGATGAAGATCAGAAATTTGAAATTGTGTACAATTTTATCAATACACTAAAACAGAACAAAGAATTCTCAAGCAATTTCAGTCGAATCAAATTTGACCAGGGATCGCGCAAGCAGGTTCGAGGTCAGGATATTTATGAATTCA
>JASLML010000035.1 GCA_030746535.1 Fidelibacterota bacterium | reverse complement strand
TTGAGCCAAGTCGCTCCGTCCTTATCATAAACGAGATCCTTCGACCGCAGCGTTTCAACTGTTTTTTCAATCGCGCCGGAATCATAAAATGATTTTTCATTTGTGAATACATCATGCTCGATACCGATTGCACTAAGAGATGACTTTATATCATCAAAGATGAATAATTCAGCTGTATCCCGGAATATATCGGATCCTTGTTCGGTATTCGATCCATGTTCATCCTTGATTTTTTTGGCTATTTCCTGAATATAAGATCCCTGATATCCATCCTCGGGGAAAGAGAACGGTTTGCCCAAAGATTCGAAATAGCGCGCTTCCACCGATTGGGCAAGCATCCTCATCTGCCTTCCCGCATCGTTGAAATAGTATTCTCTGGTTACTTCAAATCCGTGCCATTCAAGAATATTTGCAATTGTATCACCAAGCACTGCCTGCCTGCCGTGCCCAACGGTGAGCGGGCCGGTGGGATTCGCACTGACATATTCTACATTGGCGCGCTTACCTTTATGGGGATTCTCTTTTGCGAAGGAATTCCCATCATTTAACACAGAGTTGAGAATGGTATGGGAATAAGATTCGCTTTGAACAAAATTAATGAAACCCGGCGCAGTTACGGATACGGAAGCAACCATAGATTTATCCAGAGCCAAGCCGGATTTAATTTCTTCGGCAAGATCGATCGGGGATTTCTTTGCAGACTTGGCTTGAAGCATAGCAACCGTTGTAGAGTAGTCACCCAGCTTGGGATCCTTGGTGGGCAGGATGGGGATATTCTTTGTATCCAGCCCCAAAAGATCGAGAGCGTCAGCCAGAATGAGCTGCAGGTGCGTTCGCAGGTTCATCCAGTATTTCCTTTACGGGAGCATCGGCCCAAAGCCGCTCCAAATTATAATATTCTCTTTCGCTTGTTGTAAAAACATGTGCGACTACATCAATGTAATCCATCAGAATCCACCGCAAATGCTCGTATCCTTCCACCCTCCAAGGCTTGGAATCGGTTCCGCGGCGTATAGCATCTGAGATTGCCTTCACCTGCACTTCCGTATCAGCAGAACAAATAATGAAAAAATCTGTGATGCTCGTTAGCTCTCTAACATCAATCATCTGGACATCAGATGCCTTTTTACTTAATGCCAGAGCTGCTATGTCTTCCGCGAGCTTATCCGATTTTATGGTATTATTATTTTGAGTCGTAGGCAAAATTAAAAGGAAATATCCGCCGCATTTCGGAACGGTTCTATAGATGAAAAATCTTTCCCTATAATCAAAGTGATGGACACATCAGAACTTTCATCTGGCTGTTTTTTTACCCGCAGATCAGACTCTTCCATACCGAGCGCTTTGGTGACTTGCAGAAGATGGGGAAGGTGTTCATTTCGCAGAATAACCATTGTTTCTGTATATTCAAAATGGTCCGCATTTTCTGACCGAACAACATCAATGTCATTGATTCGCAGATGGTTTGACAGTGTTCCGGCCAAACCTGATTCCCCGCAGCCGTTTAATACTTCTACCTCAATATCGAGTACGGGAGGGATGTAGATCTCTTCAGCGGTTCCGGGATCGGGAAGGGCAGGGAAGGTTACTTCTATTGGAATGCCTTTTTGTGCAGTACGCTGGGAAAAGGAAAAAATAAATGCAATCAGAAATATAGATAAAACCGCAATGGCAGAATTGATTAGAGTTCCCTGCTTAGGCGCACCCCTCTTTTTTTTAGAATGTTTTCTCGAGAAAAGTCGGGATTTTTTACGGCGTGATTTAGCGCTCACCAGACTGGTCTATGGAATGGGTTGAGGGTGTAGTTTGGTCTGAACTGGTATGTTGGCATTCGCTCAACACTAAGATTGAACTGAAGATTTTCAATAGGCTGATACCCGAGAGATGCCCTGTAAAATAAATTATTTTGAAAACTCTGATTGGGCAAGGTGGATGGCGAGCCGTTAGGCAGTACAAATGCAACATCGGTCTGTAACCAAGATTTTTCCGAGATCATATATGTCATCTGGTTGGTGTAGGTATTCATACTTAATGGCGTACCACCCAAAGACATCAGCGATATGGAGAATCCATGCTGCATCGAGAAGCGAGAAGGGTCCAGCAAATTGTATGCACTGGAATTTCCGTGAGGCTCGACAGTAGGCATCGTTGGTTTTGCAATATCATGCCTGAATTGCCCGCTGGCAATGCTAAGCAATAGCAATACAGCAATAAAGCTGTTCATCTTTGCTTGTTGATTCATAGCTAAAAATTACAACGTTCCAGAGATAATTGTTCCAGTCATTTTACAAAGAGGCAAAAAATATTTTTAAATATTATTGTATGATTCCACCTCCCAGGCATATGTCGTTATCGTAAAAAACAACTGATTGTCCTGGTGTGGCAGCAAAAACCGGTTTATCAAACGCAACCGTTGCCGTACCATCGTCAATTGAGTTGATGGTGCATTGTTGATCCTGCTGGCGGTACCTCACTTTTGCTGATAGGGAAGCGGGAAGATCGGGATGATTCTCTGAAATCCAGTGCAATTGGCTGGCCTGTATCTGCGTGGTATACAATGCAGGATTTTCGCGCCCCTGGGCCACAATAAGTTCATTATTCTGTATATCCTTATCGGCCACGTACCACGGTAAATCCTCAGACCCCTGCAGGCCTCCAATGCCCAACCCTTTTCTCTGTCCGATTGTATAAAAAATGAGTCCGTCGTGCGAACCGCAAATCCTTCCGTCAATAGTTCTAATTTCGCCGGGATTTTCCGGAAAATATTTTTTCAGAAATGTAATAAAATGCCTTTGTTCTCCGATAAAGCAAATTCCGGTGCTGTCTTTTTTATCATGTGTGTGCAGATTGTGTTTTTGAGCAATGGACCGTACTTCCTGTTTGGTTTTTCCTCCCAGCGGAAAAGATGCTTTTGAAAGCTGCTTTTGGTTTAGCGCATAGAGGAAATAGCTCTGATCCTTATTTTTGTCTAATCCCTTCAGCAGTTTAGATGAATAGTTTTCACCCGACCTGTTTGCATAGTGGCCCGTTGCTATGAAATCTGCTCCCAAATCCATCGCATAGTCTAAAAATGCTTTGAACTTGATTTCTTTGTTGCACAGGATATCAGGGTTCGGTGTGCGCCCCGCTTTATATTCATCTAAAAAATAGGAAAATACTTTTTCGCGGTATTCATCAACAAAGTTGACAGTATACAGCGGAACACCAATTGCATCAGATACACGTACGGCATCTTTGTAATCCTGCTCGGTGGTGCAGTATTCTGAACCGGGATCATCCCAATTTTTCATGAACAGGCATTCTACGTTGTAGCCTTGCTCTTTCAGTAGATGTGCGGCAACCGAACTGTCGACGCCGCCGCTAAGGCCTACAATAACCCTTTTCGGCATTATTATTGCTCGTTTACAATGAAACTTAATGTGCGCACCAAGTCATCCACTTCTTGCGCTGTATTATCTTTTCCGAAGCTAATCCGGAGCGTACTCAAATTGAGGTTTTCGCTAATTCCCATTGCTTCCAAAACAGCAGATGGTTTTATATCACCGGAGCCGCAGGCGGACCCTGCAGACACTTCCATGGATTCACGGTCCAGAAAAATCATCATTTTATCACTTCTGATTTTCGGAAATGAAATACTGATAATTCCTGGAAGGTGATTTTCAGGATCGCCGTTATAAACGGCATCATCGCAGGATTCTGCTATTCCCTTCTTAAAGCGATCTTCGAGTTTTCTCAAATGCCCAATGTTTTCATCAAGAGATTCTTTTGCAAGTTTTACCGCCAAGCCGAAACCTGCGATTCCGGCTACATTTTCAGTTCCCGCGCGAAAGTTTTGTTCCTGCTTTCCGCCAATAATTAAAGGATACAAAGTGGATCCTTCTTTGATGAACAATGCACCTACGCCTTTGGGACCATAACATTTATGGGAAGCAAAGCTCAAAAAATCCACTTCGAGCGTTGATACATCAATAGGAATTTTTCCAAGCGCTTGAACAGCATCGGAATGAAGCGGGATGTTTTTATTCCTCACAAGTTTCGAAATATCCCGAATCGGCTGAATGGTTCCAACTTCGTTGTTGCCAAGCATTACGGAAACAAGACCGGTTTCATCCTGAATTGCATCTTCGATATCTTTAGGACTAACAGTCCCTGACGCATCCACTTGGACGGCGGTATGCGTTACGCCGAAATCATTAAGGTCTTCCAAAACCCTGAGAACAGCCGGATGCTCAACCTGTGTAGTTACGGTGTGTTTATTCTTATTTCGCAGGAGGCTCCAAAGCACCAAATTGTTTGCTTCTGTTCCTCCGCCGGTGAATATGATTTCCCGGGACTTTGCTCCTATCGCTTCAGCAATTTCTGACCGCGCTTCTTCGATTGCTGATTTCGCAGCCCGTCCCGAAGCGTGTACACTCGAAGGATTCCCAATAGCATTGTTGGTGATTTCTGAAATTTTTTCCTGAACTTCCAGGCGCACAGGAGTTGTGGCAAAATGGTCAAAATAAGGCATGGCTGTTAAGAGAAATTAAAAAGCGAGGATGGGGAAATCAGGACTAAATGTCGTTACGGATCTCCGCATATCGAATGGTGTTTTGAAGATTTGCGTAAAAAGGAGGTTGGCGCTCTTCCAGCAGATTGATGGTTGCATCCCTGTTATAGTCAAACCGGACAACATCCCACTGAACACCGTCGTTCACGGTTAAAAAGGCAACGGCACCGCGGTCATCTTTGTCGAAAGGCAAACCTGTGGCACCTTGACAAAAAATGGTTAAATCTCCGTCGTTTTCTTCTCTCGGCAGGTGGGCGTGTCCGTGAACAAAAACAAACCTATCCAAGTCGGGATTTTCAATCAGCGCTTTTTGCCTCCATTCCTTTGCCTCATCCATTGTAGGCGGTTCTTCGTCCCGTTCGAAATATGCATGGGTAAACTCAACCAATGTTGTGCCGACAAATTCGCGGTAGGAAACATCCAGTTCGCTGATAAAGTCCAGTCCGCGTTCTCCAATTTGATCCGCCGTCCATTTTTCATTTGCGACAATATCCTTTGTCACTTGGTCATCAGGATCCATTCCCTCCAATGTCGGATTATCCTGATCCCAAAGTCTTTCTTTGATATACCTCTCATGATTTCCTCGGACAACAATACTCCCTTCCAATTGCAGTAGCCTATCAAGTGTTTCAACGGGAGCGGGGCCTAATGAAAAATAATCACCTATGAGAACGATTTGATCAACGTTTCCGCGCTCTTCAATGACGGACAATGCCGCCTCGAATGATTCAAAATTCGAGTGGATATCGGTGAGGATTGCGAAGGTTTTTGCACTCATACAAATATAATATACCGCCTTTGAAAAGCAGATTCAAACAATTTAACTGACGATGATTTAGGCTTAAGTATTCTCACTTGCGGAACGAAAGAAATGCAGGTAAAATACCGGACGGAAAGATGGAAAAATCCCTTCTTATTGCAGGCTCTATAGCCATTGATTCAATAGAAACTCCCAATGATAAACGGGAAAATATCCTTGGCGGATCCGTTACCCATGCACTTATACCAAGCGGGAAACGTGTACCAGTATTCCCTGTTGGGATTGTTGGCTCGGATTTTTCGGATGAGGGATCACAAATATACGAAACCTTTTCAGAAACCACGGAAAATATCCAGTGCGCCTCAGGAAACACCTTCAGCTGGGGAGGACGGTATCATGAAAATTGGGACAAAAGAGACACGCTGTTCACAGAGCTTGGGGTTTTTGAGGATTACAAGCCGGAAATAACAGAGACAGCGCGATCTGCGGATGTAATCTTTCTCGCAAATATTCATCCTGCCCTGCAGTTGTCGGTGCTTGAGCAATGCAGTCCGCGCCTTGTCATCACCGATTCAATGAACCTATGGATCGATACAGCAAAAGAAAAATTGTTGGAAGTGCTGAATAAGACCGACATTTTTTTGGTCAACGAAGATGAATCTAAGCAATTAACAGAAAAAAACGGAATTGAAGAAGCGGCAGCCGACATTCTTCAATTGGGACCGGAAACGGTAATCATCAAAAAAGGAAGCAGCGGCTCTGCAGTATTTACCAATGATGAATGCACCTGTATTCCAGCTGTTTCAGGAATTACAGTCCAAGATCCGACAGGTGCGGGAGATACATTTGGAGGAGGAATGGCGGCATCGCTCGTTTTGGGAGAACCGCTGATAGATGCTGTCAGCAGCGGAACAGCCTGGGCATCTGCCTGCGTTGAAGGCTTCGGTATAGAAATGACTATCAAAATAAATTCCGCAGAAATTGAACAGAGAAAAAGCGAAATACTTGGTGCTGTAAGCTCTTGTTGAAGGATTGGAATCCCACTACATTCCGGCACTCATTTAAGTACATAATCGAGGAAAAAATGAATCAAAACCAAAAATTATTATTATGCGGCCTTGCCGCATTTTCTGTCTTTTTTCTTGGGTGCCCTCCGGCGGAACTCACATCTGCCCGTGTTTATCTCAACGAAGAAAATTACGAAAAAGCTGAGGAATTCCTTTTAAAGACAATTGAAATTGCACCTGACAATGCGGAAGCTCCGGCACTGCTGGGCAATGAGATATACGGAAGGCGGCAGGAATGGAATAAAATGAATAATATGTTTGAAAAAGCGTTGGCTATCAATCCTCAGGAGAAAATGGCGGATGGATTAACCGTAGAGCAGTATATCAAGAATAACAGATATTTTAATTGGACGACCGCATTCAATAATGCGATCATCGAGTATAACAAGGTGATCAACTTCACTGGCGACGATCGAAGATCTGCGATGACCAGTGTTTTGCCGCTATTTGAAGCGTCAAAAAATATCAACCCCAGCGAATCTCAGACCTATCCGGTTCTGGCAACCGTGTATTTTGAAGCAGGAGATACGGCACAAGCTATTGATGCGCTAGATATTGGTTATGAGCTTGCCCCGGATGAACTTGGCATCAATCATACCAGCGGCCAGATATATTTGCGTTTGGGAGAGATTGATAAAGCAGTTGATTTTTTAAGCAAAGCTGCGGAACTGGACCCCGGCAACTCCAAAATAATCCGCCAGCTGGCCAATGTATATTACGATTTGGGAAGAACAGAACAATCGATCACTACATTTGAAGATGCAATCAGCAAGGAAGAGGATAATAAAATCAAAGCAGATCTGTATTATAACCTTGGAATTCTGAATATGGAAATGGGCGAATTTGATTCCGCAGAAGATAATTTTTACTGGGCCAATGACTTAAACCCCGATGATACCGAAGCGCTGCTGCGGATGGCGCAGGTCTTTGAGCGGGCTGAAAAATGGAGAAAGGCTGAAAAATTCTACCGGGAACTCATCGCCGAAGACCCGGATGTTAAAGAATATTACCTTGGAATGGTGAGGGTATTGGTGCAGCAGGGGAAACCCGAAGAAGCACAGCGTTATCTGGAAAAATCCAAACGTGCGGGCGATTAGCCCAGTTTCTGCCGCTTTCTCAAATATTCGTTCAGTGCCAAATCAAGACTTTGATCTGTAAATAGAGGCACATAGTCAATTTTTCTGTTGCTGCACTCTTTGCGATACTGGTTCCGCACCCTATCTAACAGTAGCTTATAATCGGAGCGAATCTGCCATGGTTCTGTGGTAATCGTTTCGCCTGTTTCCAAATCCCTAAATTTTGATCGGCTTTCAAATTGAAACTGTTCCTCCTGCCGGTCCAGCACATGAAATACAATAACCTCCTGCTTGTTGTGCCGGAAATGCTTTAAGCCTGATATGACAGATTCAAAGTTGTCAAAAAGATCAGAAATAACGATAACCAGCCCCCGCTTTGAAATACGCTCTGCCATCTCGTGCAGAACGCTGCCAAGCCGGGTCTGCTTTCCGGGTTTGGCATGTTCCAACTTTCCCAAGATAGCATTCAAATGCGATTGTGTTGATTTGGGCGGGATAAGGGTTCGTATTGCCTTATCAAACAGGACCAGCCCAACGCCATCCTTTTGCCGTACCATCAGATAGGAAAGGGCTGCTGCCAGAAAGCTGCAGTAAGCCAGTTTTGAAACTGCGCCGCTCGTATAGGCCATGGATTTGCTTGTATCCATCAGAATGAAAGAACGGAGATTGGTTTCTTCCTCAAAACGTTTAATGTAATAACGATCCGTTTTGCCAAACAATTTCCAATCTACGTAGCGAATATCGTCGCCCGGATTGTAGGCCATATGGTCTGCGAACTCGACGCTGAATCCGTGATAAGGACTTTTATGCTGCCCGATCAGGTAGCCCTCCACGACCAGCCGTGCCCGCAGGCCCATCGAATTGAGCCTCGCCACCATTTCCGGCTGAAGAAATTTTCTCTTATCTACCGCTTTCATCCATCTTCACCGGAAACAAGTTTGGTTAATATCGAATCGACGGACATGCCTTCGGCCTCTGCGTTGAAATTAGGAATGACCCGGTGGCGCAGCACCGGCAGGGCCAATGTCTCTACATCATTGATGTTTGGAGAAGGGCGCCCATCCAAAACAGCTTTTGCCTTTGCGCCCAGGATGAGATACTGAGCAGCTCGCGGCCCGGCACCCCACTCAATCCATTCTTTAATGAAGGATGGAGCCTGTTCGGCCTGCGGTCTGGTAGCCGATGCAAGATCAACGGCAAATTCGATAACATTATCTGCCACCGGTACGCGCAGAACGAGGTCCTGAAATGCGAGCATATCCTTTTTGGAAATGATGCGAGCCAATGTTTCAGTCTGCGAGCCGGTTGTCGTTTGCACAATCGACACCTCTTCATCGCGAGTAGGATATTCGATATTGATCATAAACATGAACCTGTCCAGCTGTGCTTCGGGCAGGGGATAGGTTCCTTCCTGTTCGATCGGGTTTTGAGTTGCCAGCACGAAGAAAGGCTCATCCAAGGGATATGTTTTTCCGGAAGCGGTCACATTGTGCTCCTGCATCGCTTCCAGCAGCGCAGCCTGTGTTTTAGGAGGGGTGCGGTTAATTTCGTCCGCAAGAACGATGTTGCCGAATATCGGCCCCTTAAAAAACCTGAATTCACGCTTACCGCTTTTCTGATCCTCATCAATCACTTCCGTTCCAGTGATATCGCTGGGCATCAGGTCCGGTGTAAACTGAATCCGGCTGAATGTAAGATCGAGCAATTCCGATAACGATTTGATCATCAATGTTTTTGCCAGACCCGGTACGCCGACAATCAGCGTATGCCCCCTTGATAGCAGTGCAATCAGAATATGGTCAAGCACTTCGGTCTGACCGATGATGCGCTTGCTGATTTCCTTATGAAAGTGCTGTTTGCTCTCAGTCAGGCGTTCTACAAGCTTTACATCTTTGTTCTGTGTCATGTTATATTTCCTGTTTGTAATACGAACAGATAACTTACATGGGCTTCATACATGAGTCAATCTTAATGTCTTGCGCTGGGACTTGTTCCATGGGAAATTCTTACCTATCCCGGAACCATGAATACAAAAACTAACCTGCCGCCCCTTCACCTGATTCCCGAACTGAAAGAACAGGTTTTAGATGCCACAGGATTCTCAGGCAAAACAGCTGTTATACTCGGTTCAGGACTTGGCGCTATATCCGATTCGCTTTCGGAAAAAAATGTTATATCCTATTCGGAATTGAATGGATTTCCGGTTTCCACGGTGGAGGGCCATTCCGGGGAAATCATTACTGCCGGAGAGCTCGGAATGCGTGTCTTGACGCTTTCCTGCCTGACTAATTATGCAGCCGGCATTACGAATGAGCCCTTAACTCATGCGGAAGTCATCGCAACAGCAGACCAATCCGACGCAACATTTACAGAATTAATTATTACCATCATTGCACAATTACATAAAGAAAAGGACTGAACCGATGAGTACACAAAACCGCCCGGAAGTTGAAGCAATTAAAGATGAGATCATTGCCACACGCAGAGATATTCATAAACATCCGGAACTTGGATTTCAGGAAACGCGAACCGCCGCATTGGTAAGTGATAGATTGCAATCACTGGGAATGGATGTAAAAACAGGCGTAGGGAAAACCGGTGTTATCGGCGATTTGAAGGGAAACGGCAGCGGACCAACCATCGCGCTCAGGGCGGATATGGACGGCCTGCCAATCCAGGAAACCGGCGACAAGGAATACATTTCCGTGAATGACAATGTGATGCACGCCTGCGGCCATGATGGTCATGTGGCGATGCTCTTAGGCGCTGCTAAGGTGCTGGCGGGGAAAAAAGACGAACTAAGCGGAAATGTGCGTTTTATATTTCAACCGGCTGAAGAAGGCGAGGGAGGCGCCCGCTACATGATAGAGGATGGATGCCTTGAGGGTGTGGATGAAATTTACGGCATTCATTTGTGGACCTACCAAAAAACAGGTGAAATCGGAATCAAAGCAGGCCCAATTCTGGCATATGCGGACAGGTTTACGATCACGATTAGAGGAACCGGCGGTCATGGTGCAGCGCCGCACGGATCAGTGGATGCAGTGATTGTGGCTTCTCATTTGGTCACAGCTCTGCAGACCATTGTTAGTAGAAATACCGATCCACTGGAGAGTTCAGTAGTATCCATCGGGAAAATAAACGGAGGCTACAATTTCAATGTAATAGCTGATGAAATTGTACTGCAGGGAACTGCGCGGGCCTACGAAGAGGATATTCGGGCAATGATTAAGCAGCGGATGGCGGAGATTATTGATGGCATCGGACAAACTTTCGGAGCAACGATTGAGTTTGATTATGAAGATGGTTATCCCGCCACAGTCAACGATGAAAATGCCTACGAGAAAATGCTGGCTTCGGCTAAAAAAATAGTAGGAGAAGGGGCTGACTATCCCTATTTATCAATGGGCGGGGAAGACTTCAGCTATTATGCGCAGAAAATTCCGGGATGCTTCTTTTTTGTCGGCGCAGCACCGACAAACCAGCCGTTTCGAAGTGTGCCACACCACAGTTCACATTTTGATTTTGATGAAGATGCGCTGCTGGTCGGCTCGTCAGTATTTGTTCAGATTGTAGATGATTTGATCGGCGAAAATTTTCAGTAGCCTATAGCGGAATTTTCTCCGCGCGGATCGGCTCCGCCCAATAATCCGATTGAATCAGCGGTAATTGCGTTGGTTTGCCCCCAAGTCTCAATTACAGAAATTGTATGCCCCTTTTGCTCAAGGTTCCTTTCCACATCTTTCGGCATCCCAAGCGGTTCAGAAAAGATAACATTCGGTAGCCATTGGGAATGTAGGCGGGGAACGGAAACTGCGGTCTGGATGTCCATCCCGAAGACAATCCTGTTTAAGATCGTTTGGAAAACATTGGTTATAATCTTGCCACCGCCTGGGGTACCCACTACCATAAAAGGCTTTTCATCCTTCAGTAATATCGTTGGCGTCATTGAACTGAGCGGACGTTTCATAGGTTCAATGGCATTGGATTCTTTTCCGAGGAGGCCAAAATAGTTTGGCGACCCGGGCTTCGCTGAAAAATCATCCATTTCATTATTCAAAACAAATCCCGCTCCCTCAACCACAATGCCGGATCCGAAGGATGTATTTATTGTTGTTGTTACCGCTACAGCATTGCCGTAATTGTCCATCACCGAATAATGTGTTGTTTCTGGACTTTCATAGGGTAGCGGATCGCCCGCAAAAATGTCTGAACTTGGAGTTGCTTTTTCCATATCGATTGTGGATGCTCGCACTTTAGCATAGGCTTGTGAGCCGAACATTGCAAGCGGCACCTTCCAGAAATCCATGTCGGCCATATGCTCAGCGCGGTCGGCGTATGCCCGGCGCTCGATCTCTGTCAGTACATGGATATAGTCGGAAGAGTTCCATCCCAGCGAATCCAGCGAAAACTGTTCGGTCATATTCAGCATATGGATAAGCAAGGCACCGCCGGAGCTGGGAGGTCCCATTGATATAATGTCATATTCCCTGTACTTGGCTGTAATTGGCTGGCGGTATTTTGACGTGTAAGACGAAAGATCATCATAGCTGATAATTCCGCCGCCCTCTTTCATTTCATTAACGATATGATCAGCCACCTTGCCGCTATAAAAACCATCCCGTCCGTATTTTGCAATGCGCTTGAGTGTTTTGGCTAAATCGCGCTGAATGAGAACATCGCCCGCTTTCCAGGGTTTGCCATTCTTTTTAATAAATATTGCAGATGCACCATCATCCCTCGCAAAGAAATCACGCTTCGCATTTAGAATGCCGGCATACCTGCGCGTAATTGGAAACCCTTTTTCTGCCAGCAGAATAGCAGGCTTGATGGCTTGCTGACGAGAAATCTTTCCTGAGCCGTGGTCTTCCATCACTTTCAACAGGCCGTCAACCGAGCCCGGAACGGCGGAAGATAAATGAGAGTACATAGCACGCTCACGGTCGACCGCACCGGTATCGTCCAGAAACATATCTCGATGCGCGGCTTGTGGTGCCATTTCGCGGTAATCAAGCGTAAACGTAGAACCATCTTCCAAATGTGCCACCATGAATCCGCCTCCACCGATATTGCCGGCCTGTGGGAGAGTTACTGCCAGCACAAAACCTGTTGAAACTGCGGCATCAACGGCATTACCGCCCTTTTTTAGCATGTCTACGCCCGCTTTGGATGCCCATACGCTTGATGAAACGACCATTCCGTTTTGGGCGAAAACAGGTCTTGGATTGGCTCCATAAAGGGGCAGGCATACTGCAATAATGGTAAACAATATTTTATTCATTTTATGTTTATTCCATATCAGGGAAGGCTGCCGCCCCTTCCCAATCTGGATCAGCGCAACCAATCCATTCCCCGGTTAATGTATCCAGCATTATAGCATGGATACGTCCAAACTTAGCGGGCAATCTACCCATTTCAACCGTATAGCCAAGTTGAGAAAAATGTGTACTGTCATCTTATGTTTCTTTTATGTATTTATATAAAGTCGGCCGTGTAATTGCTAGCATTCTACTGAGAATACTGATAGCCCCTTTTTTGTTGATATGCCCTTCTTTTTTCATGTAAGAGACCACGTCCAATTTGTCTTTCTTAGATAATACTTTACCCTGCAAGTTTCTGGTTGTGATATACTTGTTTAAGGATTGACTGATTTCTTCCTCAACGCTCCATATGAAAAAATGCTCTCGCTTAGGCAAATTATCGATAGTGACAGTATTGACAAATATTTCTAAGAATTCTCTCACATTTGTAAATGACGATAGATCAAAATTAAAAGCCATAGATCCAATAATTTCATTATCTTCATTTCTGATTGTTAATGAGGATGACTTTAGCTCCGCGCCGGACGGGCTTTCATTTCGGTAGTTCACGATTTTATCTGGCAATTCATCTGCAAGTTTTTTGTAGCCGATATCGGAAGTGCCATCTCCGATATTGCGTCCAGTAATATGGTTATTGAAAATAGCGACGATAAAATGCTCAGGGGTCTTTAGATCATGAACGATCACCTCCAGATATGGTGAAAACATTTCACTAATTATTTCTCCCGCTCTTATATAGTGCTCGAGGATTATTGCATTTGCTGATTTTTTCTTTTGCTTTGACATTATTTGTTGTTTAGAGACTCATTTACAATGAGTTAAGATTCATTTAATGGTAGTTCCTGATCAATCCGATTGATTAATTCTCTATCTCCAAAACGAATCAAATCGGTTACTGGCATACCGCATTCTTTTTCATATTGATCAATTTTGTTTAGGGCATCCTCTTCTGACATCTTCAGAGTTAAAAGGTTAATACCAATGAATTGGGTTTGTTTAAAATTTTTCATCAAGGAAAGGTGCAGATCCATCACATCTTTCATAGATGCCATGGAATGATTTGATACGTCTATTTTTCTCTCTGGTTCATGGGTCATGACCATATAATCAGGCATGGCTCCATGCATTAGGCCCAAAGTGACTCCGGCATAGAACATATTGGTTAAAGATCCCTGCCCCTCCACGATCACCAAGTCTGTCTTATCCTCAATTTGATCAATTGCATGCTCTATTTCTCCGGCCATAAAATCGCTGACCACAGCATCGACCGGCACACCATGTCCGCTGAGCAGAATGCCGGTCTGCCCGGTGCCAAGAAACTGTACGTTTCTACCCCTGTTTTTGAGGCGCTCTGATATTTCCCAGCCGGTCGTCATTTTGCCTGTGTCGCAATCTGTCCCGACAATAAGCAGTATTTTTACCTTGCGATTTTTCCATGATCCTTTGGGGAAATGGGGAGGGTGCGGAGGCCGCCGCAGATCATAAATAGCAATCGATTCCTTTTCAGCCATGGCCGAAAGCTCAGGGTCATCATTCAAGAATTGGTGCATACCGCTGTATATGTTGCAGCCGTATTGCATTGCCGCAACGATCTCTTTTCGGTATGTATCGTTAATGTAGCCGCCTTGCGGAGCGCTTCCAATCACAAGTGTATTGGGCTCATACTTGGATGCGTCTTCAAAGTTGGCAACAACAGGGATTGTGCCGCCATAACCCAGTATTTCCTCAGCCGTGCTGCCGGCTTTTTGCGGATCAATTACACAGCATACATCATTATTGCGATAGCGGATCAACATATTGCCCGTTTTGTTCAATATGTAATCGAAAGAGCCTGGGCAGAGGATAACAAATTTTTGCATAATTAGTAAATTATATACAATGATTTTCTTAAAAAATCTCAGTGTATATAATTTAACGTTATGTTAATTATTTTAAAAAACAAATAATATTAAACTAAGGATTTTTCAAGAATTTGAAGGTTCGGTTTTGTGACTGTGGGAATCTCTGTCAGGTAGCTTTTAAGTGTTAACCCAGTTGGTAATTCTACTGATTCCGTTGATTATTTTATCACAAACGGGGCTGAGGTCGTCCATCGAAAAGGAATCATTGCCTCGTTCCGTGCTTAATTCCATGGCTTTGCCGCCATCGAAAGTTACATGCGCAAGCCGTGCTGTAAGCTCCGCCGGATCTCTGAAAAATTCCGATCCGGGAAGGAGCGCAACGCCTGTTTCATCCAGCAGCATTTCACAAAGTGAGGCGCTGTCGGTTACGTCGCGGGAAGCAAGGCTTTCTTTATGGTTGGAAAAATCCGGAAACAGATAAAATCCGCCTTTAGGATCAATAGTTTGGATACCGCTTTCATTCAATCTGTCTGAACAGGTTTGACCAATAGTTTTCAGTATCCGCCGGGCGTGAAAAAGGTAATCTATGATTGGTTCGTCCGTTTGGTATGCTCTTACAGCTGCACACTGAACCGGCGCCGATACACAGGAAAATGTTTCGCTGGCTGCGGATGCCATGGACTGCATCAGTTCTTCCATTCCTTTTGGGAAGAGAAAATGACCGAGCCGCCATCCGCCGGCGCCGCACCATTTTGATAATCCGGAACTGACGATCGTGCCTTCTGGATAAAATTCTGCAATGGACCGATGTTCACCGCTGTGCGTCAGCCTTCCGTAAATTTCATCGGATAAGACTAAAATTTCATGCTTCCGGGCTGTCTCTGCTAATTCTTTTAAATTGTTTTCGCTGAAGGTCGTTCCGGAAGGATTGTTCGGATAATTCAGAATTAGGAGGCGGGTATTGTCCGATTGGTTTTCAGTTAGAAATTGATCAAGCGCATCAGCTGTAATGAGCCATCCGGTTTCAGCAGAGCTGTGAATAAAGTGTACTGGTCTGTTGATCATATGTGCTTGGGGCGGATAAGAGACCCAGGACGGGGTCGGGATGATAGTATCCCCATCCAGAATAAATTGAAGAAGAAACATAAGCTCTTTTGATCCGGGTCCGATAAACACACGGGAAGGATCAGCATCAATGTTGGAATGGCCGGAATGATAATATGCAACCGATTCCCGCAGTTCCGATAGCCCTTCCACGGAAATAT
>JASLML010000034.1 GCA_030746535.1 Fidelibacterota bacterium | reverse complement strand
CCCTCAGCTGACAGTTTCCCTAAAAGCCGATGAAGCCGCAAAAATGCAACTGATCTCAGGTCTGCATGTTGAGCTGAGAAAAGCAGATGCGCTCAAACTAAACTATTCCACCAAAACTGCCGTAGACTAAGTATGGATCTTAACGGAAACGGGCTCATGCCCCTGAAAAGTCAGTATCGCTTAACCGTACGAACGGCAGGGCTTTCAGGGATTTTAGCAATTACCTTTGGATTACTAATCTTTCCAAGAAGCGTGGTTGTGGCAGATTTAGATGAAGAAATACAAATTGTCATCGAACAAATAGAAATCCCGCAAACAGAGCAGTTTGACCAGCCACCTCCCCCTGCCAGACCGTCAGTTCCGGTTGAATCAGAAAGCGAAGATCTCGCAGATGATGTTACACTGGACGAATTCGACTTGGCAGGGTTTGACCCCTGGGCAGCAGCTCCGCCTCCGCCGGAAGGTCCGCGAGTTAAATTTATTCCATATGATGACCCTCCAAAACCCCTTTCACGTATCAACCCTAGATATCCCGATATTGCCCAAGAGGCCGGTATTGAAGGCACGGTGGTTATTCAGGTTTTTGTGGATATAAAGGGTAGGGTTCAGGATATGCAGGTTTTAAAAGGTATTCCAAATACAGGCCTTGATGAAGCTGCGATGGAAGCAATCAGAAAAACGAGATTTACTCCGGCAAAGCAAAGAGATAGGCCGGTTGGCGTCTGGATTTCCATCCCGGTTAATTTTCGGTTAAAAAACTAATCAAAATAAAAAAGGCTGCATTAGCAGCCTTTTTTATTTCCTTCTGAATATCAACCCGATCAGTTTCATTACCGGATCGTAATACCTGTCTACCACCCGCTCTTTCATCGGAATAATTCCATTGTCCGTAATTTGAATATGTTCGGGACATACATCTGTACAACATCGTGTAATATTGCACATCCCTGATCCGTATGAATTTTTTACATCAGGAATTCTGTCTTGCATGTCAAGAGGGTGCATTTCTAAACCTGCCAAACGAATCATAAATCGCGGACCAACAAATGCGTCTTTTCGTTCGTGATCGCGCAGCACATGGCACACATTCTGGCATAAATAGCATTCGATGCACTTTCGAAATTCCTGAACACGGTCAATATCTTCCTGCATCATTACGTAATCGCCGCTTTCATTTTTTGAAGACGGGTCCGGCTTAAACGGAGTAATACGTTTGTTCTGCTCGTAATTCCAAGAAACATCCGCTACAAGGTCTCTCATAATTGGAAATGCTTTTAGAGGACGGATTGAAATAGTTTCATCTTCAGCATACTCATTCATTCTTGTCATGCATGAGAGTTTCGGTTTTCCGTTGATCTCCACGCTACAGGATCCGCATTTGCCGGCTTTACAATTCCAGCGTACCGCAAGGTCTCCCGCCTGTTCCGCCTGAATCCTGTGAATCACATCCAAAACCACCATTCCTTTTTCAATTTCTAATTGATAGGATTTCATTTCTCCTACCGTACCGTCCCCCCGGTAAATCTGGAAATTTCTTAAACTCATGGTTGCCCTGCTTCCCTTTGGACTTCTTCCTCAAGCTCTTCGATAGATAAATTTGCTATCCGCTCCAGCTCCGGGTCCGGCGAACCTCTTTCTACTTTTTCTACTGACATAGTTCCGTCAGGCGATTTCTTTATAACGACATTTACTTTCAGCCATTCATCGCGCTCCCCTTCATAATCAACTCTTGTGTGGGCTCCCCTGCTTTCCTGCCGTAGCCTTGCAGCTTTTGCAACTGCTTCTGAAGTGATCAACAAATTTCGCAATGCGATAGCCTGATGCCAACCCGGGTTGAATTGGCTTGCTCCGTCTGCCTTAACGTTTTTGAATTTATTCCAAAGTTTATCAATTCCGGATATGCCCAAAGTCAATAATTCATCATCCCGTACAATGCCGACATTACTTTGCATTGTTTCCTGAAGATCTTCGTGAATCAAATATGGGTTTTCCCCGGATTCCCTGTTTAATATATCGGTAGCAGCGCGAATGATTTCCCTGGCTCTGTTTTCATCTAAATTGATTTCATCTTTATTAGATTCAAGATATTTAACCGCTCCTTCGCCTGCCAACTTTCCACAAACAAGCAAATCGGAAAGCGAATTTCCTCCAAGCCTGTTTGCACCGTGTACTCCGGCGGCGCATTCGCCTGCGGCAAATAGTCCCGGAACACACGTCATCTGCGAATCCGAATCCACACGAACGCCGCCCATAAAATAATGAAGCGTCGGGCCTACTTCCATTGGCTCTTCCGTAATATCAAGCTCCGCCAGAACCTTGAATTGATGATACATAGATGGAAGCTTTTTTTGAATATCCTCGGCACTTCTGCGGCTCGCTATATCAAGAAATGCGCCGCCGTGAGGAGAGCCCCGTCCTGCTTTTACTTCCTTGCGAATTGCACGCGCTACCACGTCTCGGGTTAACAGTTCCGGAGGCCTGCGAGCCTCTTTGTCACCTTCCAGCCATCGGGCAGTTTCGTCTTCCGTATCAGCAGTCTCAGGAGCAAAGCGGTCTGGAATATTGTCAAACATAAAACGTTTGCCCTCGCTGTTCACAAGAATGCCGCCTTCACCGCGAACCCCCTCAGTTACCAGAGTTCCCCGAACCGAAGGAGGCCATACCATTCCGGTCGGATGAAACTGGGTGAATTCCATATCCATAAGTTCTGCGCCTGCTTCGTAGGCCATTCCGTATCCGTCGCCGGTATATTCCCAAGAATTTGATGTGATTTTCCAAGCCTTGCCTCCGCCGCCTGTGGCTAAAATGACTGCTTTTGACTTAAATATGACGAATTCGCCTGTCTCACGCCACATGGCAACCATGCCGGAAATTCGATCGCCGTCTTTTAATAAATCCAATCCGGTACACTCCATGTACACATCTATGCCCTGATGAATACCATGATCCTGAAGTGTTCGAATAATTTCCAATCCTGTTCTGTCGCCAACGTGCGCCAACCTTGGATATCTATGTCCGCCAAAATTCCGTTGGTTTATTAGCCCTGTTTTTGTCCGGTCAAAAACAGCTCCCCATTCTTCCAGTTCCCTGACCCTATCAGGCGCCTCTTTAGCATGCAATTCGGCCATTCGCCAATTATTCAAAAATTTTCCGCCGCGCATTGTATCCCTGAAATGAACTTTCCAGTTGTCTCGGGAATCCACATTCCCAAGCGCCGCCGCAACGCCGCCCTCCGCCATAACAGTGTGGGCTTTCCCTAAGAGAGATTTACATACAAGCCCCGTGCTTAATCCGTGCATCGAACATTCAATTGCAGCTCTTAATCCAGCGCCGCCTGCACCAAGAACAATAACATCGTGCTCAATTGTTTTAATATCAGAAATATCCAATTAATAACCCCATGTGCTGTAATCAATCCATTTGCCGGAGGACACCATGCGAATATAAATATCTGCGAAAGCCACCCAAATCATGCTGATCCATGCCCAAAACATGTGGCGCGCATTCAGCCTTGAAACGCCTTTCCACATTTTGTAGCGTACAGATGTTTTTCCGTTCGGACAGGTAAAGCAGTCCTGATTGCCACCCGTAATGTGTCTGAATGCGTGGCAGCCAAACACATAGCCCGCAAGCAGAATAGGGTTAATAATCAAAATTAAAGACCCAACGCCGATTCCAAATTCACCATTTCTGAAAAGAGACAAAATTCCGTCGTAAGAGAGAATTGCTACAAACCCGAGCGCGATATAAAGGGTGTACCGATGCAGATTTTGAAAAACAAGCAGCAATGTTTCGCCCTTATATTTTTTCTGCGAAATTCCTTCAACTGCACAGGCGGGCGGAGACATAAAATAGGCACGATAATAAAATTTTCTATAATAATAGCACGTCATCCTAAACGAGAGAGGCCCTGCAAGTATTAATATAGCAGGAGTTGCGGGAATCAGTTTTGGCCACCATCCGGGCCAGGACCCAAACCATGCGTGATCCATCGGTGCTGCACCGGCTACTCCTTGTTTAATAAAAATCAAAGGGGAATAAAATGGAGAAAGATAGCCGCCGAAGCCGCCTTGCCCAGCGCTCCACCAATAATGGTCGCCCTGAAACATTGCCCACGTGGTATACACAACAAACGCGAGGAAACCCAGTCCTGTCCACAGTGGTTCGATCCACCATTTATCGGCTCGGTTGGATTGTAAAAACCCTGAATGATGGCCGCCGGGGATTTCAGTCATTGAAACGACCGGATAAAAATCGTATAAAAAAGCACATTATTTCGTTTCCAAAATTATTACCATTATCCCGAAAAATAAAAACATGATTGCTTTCAGGTGCGGAGCTATATCCTTCCGGAGAGAAGAATACCGAGGTGTGATCCATAATAGAGGACAGCGATAAGAATGATCCCGCTGAAAAAATAAAGTCTACCGGACGTAAAGAGTGAGGCTTCAATTTTCTTCCGCCAAATCCATAAACCCGCAAACCCCACAATGGATAAAATTTGCAAAGACCCGTGTGTTGTTAAAATAGGGAACGGGCTGTCCATATGGCCAAAGTCTCTGTCAGCAATTGTTCCTGTAATAATACCGGCTATCGCGAATAATAGCCCTAAGTTCAAATTCCACTCACCTGCATGCAATAAAGATACGTTTTTTAAAAATATTCCTGCGCCGTCAAACAACACTGCCATGGTAAGCAAAGCGATCGGGAAATGGATTACCATGGGATGTAAATCGGCAATGCTCATAATAAATCAGACCTATTCAATTTTACGGATGCCACAGCGCTTATCAGGAAGCACAGCATATGAAAATGAGAGAGGTACACAAAATGCGAAGACGGAATGAATCTAAATTCAATGCAATAAACCGCAATCAGCACCACGCCCAGAATCGGTAATATTGTATTTCTTGCGAGCGATGTTCCCATTTTTGTAATAAGAACAAACGCCAAAATCAAGGAACCAACCGCAAACACCCAAAGACCAAAAAACCTGTACATTAATGTTAGGTAATCGGGGAGATTCCTGTTTACGTCCTGAGAAAAAAGCTCATCATAACTGAGATCCAGCAACGCTTCATTCGCTGTTTTATCGAGCATCCACGGTTCGCTTGAAAACATCCATCCCGGCGACAACAGTACCGCCGTCAGCCCAATGATTGCTATTGGTATCCAAACAAGATTATGCAATAATTTTTGTGGCATAAATAAACTTACTTCACATCATGTAATTATTACAGCCTTGTTTTGTGTAAAATGAGCCATTAGTTTATTTGCCATTATGAAATACGGATTAATAGCTGCAGGAGAAAAACATACAGCAGAAGCTGCCCGGCATATCCTCGAAGCAGGAGGCAATGCCTTCGATGCGGCGGTCGCCTCTGTTTTTACGTCCATGACTTCTGAATATGCTCTCACCAGCGCGGGAGGCGGCGGCGCGTGTCTTGCGTGGAAAAGCGGTGAAAATCCGGTTTTGTACGATTTCTTTGTTGACGCTCCGGAAACGCCGGAGAACAAGGATGTCGAATTTTTCAGCACTGTTGTTGATTTTGGAACGACACAGCAAATTTTTCACATAGGCAAGGGATCAATTGCAGTTCCGGGCAATATCAAAGGATTGTACCAAATCCATAGCGAGCTGGGATCGCTGCCGATCTCAACCGTGCTTGAGCCTGCAATGCTCACAGCAAAAAACGGGGTTCCGCTTGCCAAACTTCAATCGTATGCATTCGATCTTTTAAAGCCTATCCTTTCCCATGACGAATCCAACAAAAATTTATTTTATCAGCCGGACGGCGCCTTTATTACCGATGGATGTATTTTTAATAATCCTGATTTTGCGAATTTTCTCGATATTTTGATCGATGAAGGTCCTGATTATTTTTATTCCGGTGACGGCGCTGATATTATTTTATCACAGCACAAGTCCGGCGGTTTTTTAGATGAACAGTCACTGCTCCAATATCAGGTGATAAAACGAAAACCTATTCAATCAAGTTTTGCAGGAAAAACAATTTACTCAAACCCTATGCCCTCAAAAGGCGGAGTGTTAATTAAATTTTTATTAACGCTACTGGATAAATCACAATCAAACATTTCTCCTGAAATCATTGCTCTTGGAATGAATCTTACCAGTCAGGTTAGAAAAGAATTCGAGAATGGATTTTCCACTGGTTCACTTTCCCAAAAAATTTTGGATACATTTTCATTCAAATTGGATCAGCGGGATTGGGACACAACGGCTTTAGAGACAGGAGGACGCGGGGAAACCACCCATGTAAGCATACTTGATAAAGAAGGGAACGCAGTCAGTATTACAACCACAAACGGGGAAGGAAGCGGATACGTTGTTCCGGGTATGGGGATTATGCTGAATAATATGTTGGGCGAAGAAGACTTAAATCCCGACGGATTTCATAAATGGAAATCGCAATGCAGAATTCCAAGTATGATAGCGCCGACAATTGTCGCAGGAGACAGCGGCCCAGAACTAATCCTTGGAAGCGGAGGAAGTAACCGAATTAGATCTGCTATATCTCAGGTTATTATTAATCACTATTCTAAAAAGTTGGATTTGGATACTTCGGTAGAAAATCCTCGGATTCATTTAGAGGATGCTGGATTGCATTGTGAGCCAGGGATCGTTTTGAATTCAGAAAATAAAATACCGGAAGAGATTGATGTTATAAATTGGGATGAGAAAAATATGTTTTTCGGCGGGGTAAATGCTGTCACAAATAATGAGGCAGTTGGCGATGCTAGGCGTGGAGGCGTCGGAATTATTTGTTAGACAATTTTCTTTCTGCTGCTTCGTTTGCAAGCCAATGAAATAATTTCAATTGATCCGGATTCCCCGGCATCATTTCCGGGTGCCATTGCACCGCAATAAATGCATCTCTTTTTTCAGCATCCTCAACGGCTTCAATTAGCCCATCCGGAGCTGCCGCAGCTGCATTCAATCCATTGCCAAGCGTTCTGATTCCCTGATGATGTGTAGATGCAACTTCGATAGTGTCTGTACCAATAATTTTGTGGATTGTGCTGTTTTTTTCTAACGTGACAGAATGGTATCCAAGTTCCCCATTGAATTCACCATGATACACGGGTTCTTCCATTTGCGTATTGATATCTTCATAAAGTGATCCGCCATAAATCACATTTATATGCTGCATTCCAAGGCAGATAGCCAAAATTGGTTTTTCGCGGTCTTTCACAGCGTGGAATATCGCGCGATCGAACGCTTCTCTAGTCGGATGCAGAACGTCTTCATCCAGCAGCTCCGGATTTGTGCCGTTATATAAATCATTTGGGATATCAGGGCCACCTACAATAACAAGTCCGTCAATTGTATCTGCAATTTCATCAACGCCTTCATCATGGTCCGGATAATGAATTGTAACTGGAATGCCGCCGCCGTTCCAGACCGCTTTGTAATAGCGTTCCTTTGTGCCATTCCATTGAGCATTGTTCCACTCAAAATAGTACGGATTAATTCCAATAATAGGCTTATACAATTGCCTTCCTTTCCACGAGGAATTGCCGTAAAGGCCGTCCGGAGTTCCTAAACTCGTTTTGGATAGACAGGGTGAAAATTCCCTTAGATTTGATCTCGCTCAGGAAAGGTGTTAAATATTTGTCTTCATTATCCCAATCAAATTTTTCGGCTCTTTCCTTCAGGCCGGAAAGAGCAATATCGCATAAAATGTATAGCCATTCTTCCAGTGATTTCCCGTTCGGTCCGGGCTGGGACACATCTAATATTTTTACGGCTGTTTCCAATGCCAATCGGTCTTCACGGCTCCACTCTTCAACGATATCCGATAATTCTTCCCGAGATTTTTCTGACATCAATATTCCAGTCCAAAACGCAACCGGCGCCATTTCAAATCCTTTGGGAGGCCTGTCCATTCCTCGTATTTCAACAACGTTTTTAAACCGTACATGCGTAAAAATTTGATGCAGCAGTGTAAGAATATCTTTTCTGCCCAACTTTCCTAACTTTTCCAAATTTTCCAGCCAATTACCTAAGCTTCCATCAAACCCGGAAAATTTGTTTGCACTATCTGTAACAAAAATAGCGGGCACTTCCGGCAAATATTCACAAAGCTTATCCAATAGACCTTCTTTGTTATTTATTCCGTGGCTTAGTAAAGACCCTGTTCTGATTGGGTCCGTTTCGTTCCAGATGCAATATCTTAAATTTTCTGAACCTGATATTTCACCGGTTAAAAACGGACTGTTTGAAAACAGGATTGAGACTATGGGAGTAATACAATCTGCGATAAATGCCATTTCTTCGGCATCCTCTTCGGATGATAAATCTATATTTACCTGAACGCTGCTGGAGCACCGCATCATCCAGGAACCGCGGGGGCCTATTTTGTCAAAACTATTGCGCATAAATTGATATTTTTCTTGATCAATTAGCTCTATTTCTCCAGGATGATAAAGAGGGTCCATCGCATAATCTGCGAGGGAAAAATCATGAGCTGAGGTGATCTCATTTAGGGTTGACATATATGATTCCAACTGAAGATTAATGTCATGAAGATTCACAAATGGTGTGGATCCCCATTCAATTTGTCCGCCCGGCTCAAGAGAGGCAGAAACACCTTTTTCGTTTATAATATCTGTCTCTTTCAGCGCATGTAAAACGTCCGCAGCAGAAAAACTGTCGCAAGGGTTTACAGGTATTCTTCTCATTCCCTGATCATAAAAAATACATTCGAGCTCAACACCAACCTTACGTTCTTCATCTTTTACGAGGTTTGAAAGAATGTAGTTTTTAATATGTTCTTGGATGGTCATTGAAATATTACTTCCCCTGCATTTTTGGATCCAATGCGTCTCGCAAACCGTCGCCAAGCAAATTAAAACCTAAAACTGTTATTGCAATAGCAATCCCGGGGCTTAAGGAAATCCATGGTGCAGTTCGAATAAAATCTTTTCCATTATTGATCATCGCGCCCCAACTTGGAGTGGGTGGCTGCGCGCCCAATCCCAAGAAAGATAGGCTTGCTTCAGCCATTATTGCACCAGCAATTCCCAGTGTATATGTCACCAGAATTGGTGCGAGGCAATTGGGTAGAATATGTCTCCATAGAATCCGCTGTGATTGAAACCCTAGTGTTTTTGCGGCAGAAACAAACAATTCTTCTCTTACTTTCAAAACCTGGCCTCTCATTAGTCTGCACATTCCGGGCCACGAAACAAATCCAATCGCTAAAAATACTACCGTGAGGCTTGGATCAAATGCTGCGGTTATTCCGATTAAAAACAATAAAGCCGGGAATCCAAACATCACGTCTGTAAATCGCATAATAAGTTTTGATGCAAATGATTCTCGATATCCGCCAATGGCACCCAAAATGACTCCAATCAGCATGGAAATCGTACTGGCGCTAAATCCAACAATAAGTGAAATTCGGGCGCCGTAAACGATCCTCGAAAAAATATCTCTTCCAAAATGGTCTGTTCCTAAAAGATAATAAACATTGTCCTCAGATATATATTGAGAACGCGCAATGGTTCTGGCTTTCCCCGCCAAATTAACGAATTCAATGTGAAGGTCTGTTTTTTTTACGCTCGTTACTGCCTCAATTTGCTCTGGCAACGCCGGGGCATACTTAAAACGGATGACCTTGCCGTGAAACCCGGGCGGAACATTTCTAAAGTCCAATACCTGCGTGGCGGGATGCATTGGAGCAATAACCGGTGCAAACGCGCCGAGTAGCATCACCAGAGCCACCATAAAAAGCCCGCCCATCGCAGCCGCATTGGACCGCATACTTTGCCAGGCGATCTGCCAAATGCCCTTAGTTTGCATGATTACTTCTTTCTGCTCGAATTCTTGGATCAATGACGCCGTATAAGATATCAACGACGAGATTCGCACAAATAAATACAATGGCCATAAACAGCACAGTTCCCTGAATAACGGGAAAATCGCGTTTCAAAATAGCATCAAGCGCGAACCTGCCAATTCCCGGCCATCCGAAAATAGATTCCGTAAGAACCGCTCCCGAAAGATAGCTGCCGAAGTCCGTACCTATCACGGTTATTACGGGAATAAACGCATTAGGCAGTGCGTGCTTTAAAACCACTTTCCATTCCGGAAGCCGTTTTGACCGCGCTGTTCTTATATAATCCTTATTGAGCACATCCAGCATAGATGCTCTCGTAATACGCGCTAAATACGCCGCCGACCTCAAACCGAGGGTAATAGCGGGAAGAATCAAATATTCCAATCCACCAAATCCTGTTGGAGGAAGCCACTGAAGATATACGCCAAAAAACAAAGCAAGCATCAGGCCAAGCCAAAAAACCGGAGTCGAGATGCCGGCTAAGGCGAAGATCATTATACCGCGGTCCAAAATTGTATTTGGGCGGAGCGAAGATATAATGCCGATCCCCACGCCAATAAGCACGGCAAAGAACATGGCTGCTGCTGCAAGCATAGCTGTGTTTGGTAATTTATCCAGCAAATCTTCCATTACAGGCCTGTCGGTAATAAATGATCTGCCGAAATCTCCCTGTATTACATTCCCCATATAAACCAAAAACTGCTTCCATAAAGGTTCGTTTAAATGCAGTTCATTTCGCAGTTCTTCAATTCGGGATTCATCAAATCTCTCACCAACCATAGAGATAACAGGATCGCCGGGAATGATGTACATTAACACAAATGTAATGATGATAACCCCCAGTATCACCGGTATAGACTGCCAGATTCGTTTAAGTGCAAACTGAATCATAATGGCATATGATGCATCTCTAAATATCTTTCGGCATTGAAAATCAATTTTGGCTTATATCCTTCTATCCACGGGTGGACGGCCGTATGGGTCCTTCCATGCCATAAAAACACCCACGGCGCATCGTCCTTTATCAATCTGTGTGTTTCCTTAATCAAATCATTGCGCTCTTTACCGTTCCGCAAACGCTGAATTGTTTCTATGTTTCGGTCAACAGCCGGATTGCTGTATCTATTCCTTTTTGTCATTGATTCTTTACTGTGAAATAGGGGGTATAAAAAATTTTCGCCGTCCGGATAATCTGCGAACCAATCCAGATAATAAAGATCGGGCTTCCCTTCGCGTACCGCTGTTTTGAAAACATTCCAATCGCTTCTCATTATTGTAACAGATATTCCAACTGCGGACCAATAATATTGAAAAGCCTCCAATACGTGAAACATCTCCGATCCCCCTGCCACCCAAAGTTCTGTCTGAATGCCATGTTCATAACCTGAAGATTTTAACAAGCGCATCGCTTCTTCCGGATCAAAAGGAATCGGATCATTTTGCAGAGATTGCATGAGTTGAGGGGGTACGGGGCCTTCTGCCAGTGTTCCTGATTCAGACAGCAGGATCGATAATATTTTTTCTCTGTCAATTGCAAGACTCATTGCAAGTCGCAGACGCCTGTCGTTAAACGGAGGGCGCGAACAATTCATACCAATGTACCATATATTTAATTCATCCTTACCCACAACAGATCCGTCCCAATGTTTTTGATTCTTCCATCGCGTGAGTTCAATATCAGGAATATCCACTATATCCAAATTCCCTGCTTCAAACTCTCCCATCCGCGACAATGATTCGGATAAAATCCTGAATGATAGTTGTTCGGTTTTTGGTTTTCTGCCCCAATAGTTGTCATTTTTTCTAAAGGAAATTGCGGCATCTCTCTGCCAATTGTCCAAGATCCACGGGCCGCTTCCTGCTGGTATTTCTTTTATCGAGTCTTCATGTTTTGCATTGACAATTGAGGCTGATGGCATTGCAAGGTATTGGATAAAGGGTGCAAACGGCTCATTCAGCGTAATAACAAGCGTAGAGTCGTTAATTTTTGTCAATCCGCGCACGAATGTTTCGGCCCCCTTCATATATGCTTCCGCACCATCAATTTTGTTGAACAGCCATGACTGCGGTGATCCTATTTCCGGAGACAAGACTCTTTGAAAGGAAAAAATTACATCCCCTGCCGTAACCTTCGATCCTTCATGAAACGCTGCTGATGGCTCCAGATAAAATGTATAAATTTTTCCAGTTTCATCTAGGTTCCATTTATAGGCTATTCCCGGAATGACTTCCGTATTGTCGCCAAATTGAACAAGATTATCATAAACTAACGTCATCATTTTCCCTGTTCGAATGTCCGTTGCAAACGCGGGGTCAAACCCTCTTATATCCGCTGACATAGCAAAGCGCAGCACATCCGGATTTCTATCTCTTTTGCCGCAGTCCGTAACGAATATAAAAACTGCTGTCAGCAAAATAATTTTGAATTGTTTCAGGATTATATTTTTCACTGGGATAAAATTACATTAATCAGGCATGGTAATTAATCTTACTTGCGAACGGAAAAGACGGCTTAGTAATTTTCTCGCCAATTTAACTCCTTGAGGCAATACCTTTATGAATAAGAATGTATATTTCTTTGGCGGCAGTAGTGCGGACGGAAACGCGGGTATGAAAAACCTGCTTGGCGGCAAGGGCGCAAACATGGCAGAAATGGTAAACATCGGCATTCCGGTTCCGCCGGGATTTACCGTAACAACAGATGTCTGCACACATTATTATAATAATGCCGGCGCTTTCCCCGATTCGCTTCAAACGGAAGTTGATCAATCCATTAAACAAATTGAAGATTCTATTGAAGGTGCTTTCGGAGATACTGAGGATCCCCTTTTGGTTTCCATTCGGTCCGGAGCGAGAATATCCATGCCCGGGATGATGGAAACGGTCCTTAATGTGGGGTTGACAACAAAAACAATTCCCGGACTGATAAAAAAGACAAATAACCCCAGATTTGTATATGATGCCTATCGAAGGCTAATCATGATGTATGCTGATGTTGTTATGGAAAAAGCAGCCGGGATTGAGCCGGAAGGTGGAATCGGAATCAGACAAAGATTGGAAAAGATTCTCGATGATTATAAAAGTGAGAACGGCCATGATGCTGACACCGATCTATCGGGCGATGACTGGAAATCGGTTTCAGAATCTTTCAAGGCGGAAATAAGAAATACTCTCCAAGAAGACTTCCCTGATGATCCTTATAAACAGCTTTGGGGCGGAATCGAGGCTGTGTTTAAAAGCTGGAATGGAAAGCGCGCCGTTAATTATCGCAGGATTGAAAATATACCGGAAGAATGGGGAACGGCAGTCAATGTGCAGGCTATGGTTTTTGGAAACATGGGTGAAGAATCCGCAACTGGCGTTGCTTTTACAAGGAACCCTGCAACGGGTGAAAATGCATTTTACGGAGAATGGCTGACGAACGCACAAGGAGAGGATGTTGTGGCCGGCATCCGCACGCCGAATCCGCTCAATGAGTCAACTAAAACGGATGATACAAAAGATCTGCCATCCTTGGAAGAGTCAATGCCAACCTTGTATGAAGAGTTGGCAAATATTCGGACCAAACTTGAAACGCATTATTCTGATATGCAGGATATCGAATTCACCATTCAAAACGGACGGCTATGGATGCTTCAGACCCGTGTTGGGAAGCGGAATGGCGCCGCCGCCATAAAAATTGCGGTAGATATGGCAAACGAAGGCATGATTGATAAGGAAACCGCATTAATGCGTGTAAAACCTGAACAGCTTGATGAATTGCTTCATCCCGCATTAAACCCGGAAAGTGAGAATAAAGCATCCACACTTACAAAAGGACTCCCTGCCGGGCCAGGCGGAGCTTCGGGAAGAATCGTCTTTTCTGCAGATGATGCCGAGGAGTGGGAAAATAATGGTGAAAAAGTGATTCTGATACGAGAAGAAACTTCTCCGGAAGATGTTCACGGAATGCATGCGGCAGAGGCCATTCTAACTGCAAAAGGCGGAATGACATCCCACGCTGCGCTTGTAGCTCGAGGATGGGGGAAATGCTGTATTGTAGGGTGCAGCGCTCTTCATATCAACATCACGGACAAGGAAGTACACATAGGACAAAAAGTGCTAAAAGAAGGCGACTGGATTACAATGAACGGAACGAAAGGAAATATTTACGAAGGTCAAGTGGACCTTATCCCCGCCAATCCTGATACGCATCCGGAATATTTAGAATTAATGCAATGGGCCGACGATGTTCGGAAAATGAAAATCAGAACAAATGCCGATACGCCGGAGGACGCTAAACAGGCTATACAATTCGGAGCTGAGGGAATCGGCTTATGCCGTACTGAACATATGTTTTTTGACGAAAACAGAATTTTAGCAGTTCGAAAAATGATCCTTTCAGATAACGAAAATGATCGCCGGTCGGCAGTAATGGAACTGCTTCCGTTTCAGAAAGAAGATTTTAAAGGAATTCTAAAAGCGATGGATGGAAGACCTGTTACTATTCGCCTGTTAGATCCTCCGCTCCATGAATTTATGACTCTTACTGAATCACAAATTTCTGATTTGGCAACCCATATGAAACTTGGCAAAGATTTAATCAAAAAAAGAATTGCCGGATTACATGAATTAAATCCCATGTTGGGTCACCGCGGATGTAGGTTGGGAATTGCATATCCTGAAATAACAGAAATGCAGGCCAGAGCGATCCTTGAAGCTGCGGCAGAACTAGTAAAAGATGGAATCGCTGTCTCACCTGAAATTATGATTCCGCTTGTAGGAACAGTTGCAGAATTTATAGATCAGGAAAAAATTGTCCGGGATGTGGCAGATGATGTCTTATCCAAAATAGGCGTTAACGTTGATTTTCTTGTGGGGACAATGATCGAGCTTCCCCGAGCCTGTTTAACAGCTGACGAAATTGCCGAAAAAGCTGAATTTTTCAGCTTTGGAACAAACGACCTTACCCAAACAACATTCGGATTCAGCCGTGACGATATTGGCTCTTTTTTACCGGATTATTTAGAACGGAGCATTCTGCCGGATGATCCATTTCAAAGCCTTGATCAGGCAGGCGTGGGCAAGCTGGTCTCTATGGCTGTTTCCTTGGGACGAAGTGTTAATAAGGATTTAAAAATCGGGATTTGCGGTGAACATGGCGGCGACCCGGCATCTATTCATTTTTGTAAGGATAACGGTTTGGATTATGTGAGCTGCTCCCCCTTCCGTATACCAATTGCACGGCTTGCTGCGGCGCAGTCTGAGCTCCAATAAAAAGGCCCCGTTTCGTTATCCAATTGAAGTAATTAAAACGGGGCCCTTTCCTGTTCAAGAAGGAACTGTTTCAAGCATTATTCCACCATTTCAGACCCGCCAACAAAATCTTCTAAATTATATGCGCCGTCTTTTTCCATTTGTTTTGCAGCCTGAACTACCGATTTCCGGGCGCCGTCAACTTCGCGCTTGGAAACTGCGCCTTCAACGGGTTCATACATAGCCTGTTTTTTCTGAGGAAGATTTTCAATTACCCTGCTGCTTATATCTTCTGATATCCCTTTTAATGCCAGAGCAACGACATCCAATTCAACAGAATTCATTAAATCACGAATGATATTGTCAGGGAATAGCTCAAAGATCGCATCGAACGTAATGTGATATTTTCTAACCTCTTCCGCCAGTTCGGGATCATCAACCGTTAGCGCATCCAAGAATTGTTTTTCTTCTTCCGGAGTCATTTCACCTAAAAGATCGGCGACTTCTTTTCCGCCGCCGCGGGAGAATTCAACTGTCTTCGGCAGCACCTGCGAATTTTTCTTAAGGCGTGTGGCTATATTCACAATCGCCTGAAGCGGAACGTCCTGCAAATTCCCCATATTTCTGAGAACCGCATTCCGCACATCGCCTTCAAGCCTTGCCATTACCGCTGTTTTCCGTTCATTTGGAACCTGCGCTAATATAATTGCAATAACTCTCGGAGCCTCTGTGCTTAAAAGAGCAACAAGCTGCTCATCAGTAATTTCAGAAAGGAATGCAAACGGTTTTTGAGGCTCGTCGCTGTCATCCTCTTCAAATTTTTCACTGACAAAATTGAAGTAAAAATCCTCCATAACGCGTTTCTTAACTGAAAACGCAACATCATCCATCTCGCGGATTGCGGACCTGATTTTTCTGATATCCGTTTTACTTAAATCCTTTACAAGAGTAAGTGCCAAACTTTCCCCAAGAGTCGAAAAAAGAATAGCAACCTTTTGCAGGCCGGATAGCTGGTTATAATCGGTAATCATTTT
>JASLML010000033.1 GCA_030746535.1 Fidelibacterota bacterium | reverse complement strand
TACCTGTAATCTTCCCAAGAAGCAAATACCGTTCCGCCTAATCCGCGTTTCACACGAGGACCGGCCTTGGATGCGGGATCCTTTGTGAGAGATTCGTCAACACTCAATAAAAGCCCGGATGTATCAACCACCTGATAAACCACTTCTGTAATGCCTGTTCCCTGCTGCCAAACAACACATGATTTCACTCCTGACATGAAGGTTGTTTTTGGACGTGTCTCGAGATCTGTGGAATTGGCAATTGCCAATCCATCCGAATCAAAATGCTTTTCCATATTTTGATTAATTCTCTGGGCATAAATATCAAGATTCTCCGTGCTGATCCTGGCATCTGACCATACCACCAAAGCATCACCATCTCCTGCATATTCGATACTTTTTGGACCTTGCGTCCCCAATGCTTCAATAATCGCGGTACCCGATCCTTCATGCTGTACGAAATTGTCATTATCTACATGCGTGCCGTAAATATCCTCATCCAGACCGTTTCGGCCATCCTGCCAGGTAACAAAAACACCTCCAGAGCTATCGGTACACATATTGATGGAAATTTGCCTGCCGGATACTTGACACAGTGCGATTCCTAAGCTATCCATTAAGGTGTTCCCTTGTGAATCAATATGCTGCATGAATATATCGCCTTGCTCATCAAAACGGTAATCCACCCAGGCTACAAATGCTCCGCCGTTTCCATCTTCAATTGCTACGGGGTCTTCCTGCCTGCCAGGCAAATTGGTGATTGCAATCCCGTTTTCGCCCCAAAAGAGGTCACCACTAAAACTCACTTTTTGAGCAAAAATGTCTCGGTTTCCGTTTCGCGTATCTGACCAGAATAGAATAGAAGATCCATCTCCGCCTGGACATACGGTCTTCTGCCATTCTATGTGAACACCCTGCCGAATGGGTAATCCGTTGGAGTCCCATTGTACTGTTTGGCCATACAGCATCTTGGACAACATAATAGTGCATGCAATGGCTATGGCATGTTTCAAAGCGGTTCCTCTTTATTTCTGTATCGAAAGAATCTGTAAACCCTCTCGACTGCAAGCAAGAACATAGTTAGATTCGAAAATCGTTTTGTACACATAACCGATCTTATGAATTCCGCGCGACTGCGGCGATACTGGATTTGAAATATCGTAAAATGCAATGCCACCAGAGCCAAGCGCTAAAACCGCTGTATTTCCTGATACAGATACATGTGTCACATACAAATCTTCGGCAAATTGAACCGGTGATCCCAGTGAAGTACCTGAAATTGAAATATAATATGCTCCACCGCCTTCGGAGGCTACAAACAGCCCTTGATCCGTTATCGTAACTTTATCAGCATTGCCTTGTGTATCAGCGGAATCCACAATTACAGGATCGGAGGTTATATCACTAAGCTGATATAGGTTTACACCAGTCTGGTCTATTGTTTGTGCCAGCAAGCTTCCTTCAATATCTATCCCTGTTGGTTTACCTGCTGTGAATAATTCATTTCCGGATGTATGAAACCATTCATCCCAGCTTTGCAGTTCAAAATAATTCCACTTCAATCCATCGTCATTATCGGCAGCATAGATCGTAAATCCTCCCACATCATCTACAACCCTTATTTCGCGGGTTTTTTCACTCATTTTTGATCCATCCCAATCAAGGCTGTCCGCGTCAAGTTTATCTATTATATGTACCAAAGAATTACTTTCAACAGCAAAAATAACGCTGTGCATTAGTGAATATTCCACTTGGGAAATGTCATCAAAATCCTGCCCGGGAGTATACACATCCATGCCCGTAATCAGGGCGGGATCCGATCCGCTGCTAAAAAAATCGGACAAATTCCAAATCTGAAATCCGTTCTGACCGGCAGCAACATAGGCGGTATCATCCACAACTACTGCTGATCGGCAGTAGCCAACCGTATTTAATGTGGTAATCTGATCAATTTGCCATACCGAATCCGATTCCGGTTCCATGCAGGAATGCAGGAAGACAAACGAGATGCATACAATGTATAGCGCTGATTTAATACCTGTCATACATCGTCCTCCATCCGATTTCCATCCACACTTGAAGCTGGCTGAAAGATTTCAATCCTTCCACCCAATTGTATTCGGATTGTGTGATTCGTTCACGTTTCCTTAGCATAATTTTTGCCGAAAATGAATCTGTAAAATCTTTTTTTACCCATACATCCAATTTACCGTCAGTGTGTGCCCTTCCGCTGTGCAGCGGATCATCGAGTGATTCAGCTATATACATGCGGTTTTCCTGCCGATAGGCACAACCAATTTCATCAAATATCCATAATCGCACTGAAGATTTAATTGGAAGGTACAACTGTGTATAATTGTATGACCTGTCCAAATCACTGGAGCGGGCTGTTGTGCCAAAAGTGATATTGTCGGCCTTTCCTACTTCGCCTTCAACACCCAGTGTAAAATTCCAGGGAGTTTTCCAAGAAAACCTTCCTCTGCGATACACAATATCCGAATTAAACTCAGCGAATGCTCCATTATAATACCGCTGCAGATACCCTCCTGTAAAGGCAACCCACATGCGGCGGGCCAAAGGATAGGATACAGACAGCTTTTGATCCCTATCAGAAAATGAGCATGCAATTGAAGTATGATTGCTGACATCCCTATTAATGTAGTTGCGAAGATAAAAATTCGACAAATGGCGGGCCGAATACATTACGGATCGATACGGCCCCCAACGGTATTTCATCTCAAATTTTCCGCTACTATATTTTTTATCAGGACTATGAGAATATCGTATGAAAGCACCGCTTCCTGAAAGTGTCACATTTTTCTTGCCGCTGAGATTATATATGGATCTTCCAGTAAGCTCACCCCGAACATAGTGCGAATCAAATGTATCCATTGAACCCATAACTTCTTTTTCAATAGGTGCAGAGGAACGCTCATTTGCGGAAAGACGCAATACATTCGAATCATATCCATTAGTCATTCTTATGTTGATATAAACAGGAGCATGAAGATAAGATGTCAAACCTTGTGCAAGTCCAAGCCCAAATGAAACTGTGAAAAGAAATAACAGGCGCATTATTTAAACTCCACGAACCTCAGGAAAGCTCTTCTGTCATTCTCCAGTAATGTGACTGTGACAATATGATCACCTTCGGACAATCTGACTTCGCAGGTCCTCCATTTTGAAGGTACAATACTGTCATCTGATTCGAAAGACGATGAATTGGATCGTTCGGTATTAAAAAAATACGTACCAATAATATCATTCCCTTCCCGTAGCTGCAACCTGTAAGCTTCTTCATCTCCCATCCAATCTTCAAATGCAAGACGACTTGTTATACGTAACGTATTAGGTCCTTTCAATACAATCTGAAGCGGCGTATCATTCTTTAGCTCAAAATATTCAATATCCGTTTCGCCCACTTTTACCAATTTGCTGGTTTGATGCACCATCGGAGCGAGAATTTTTTTATCACCTTTAGGAAGTTCAAATGTTTTGCTAACGGCTCGAAGCAAGACAGGATACTTCTGATTTTCCGGCGTCAAAACGCGTACCCGGTGCTGACCATCTGGTATATTGATCGTATACTGACCGGAGTAAGTGTAATGATGATTTGGATGCTGGATTGACCTAATACCCTTTTGCCGTAGATATTTATGGCGGACTTGAATGGTATCAGATTCATTAAGGATGATATCATAGCTGAATTTATGCCGTGCCTTTTTTCCGGGTGTCATTGCAGGATATCGGGTAATAAACTTTAGCCTTACCGGTCCCTGTACAGCATACATAAGACCTTCTGGCCTGACATTGTAATAGAGCCTTCTTTTTCCACTGACAATCAGGATTTCCTTTTCTTCGCCTCCTTCCGTAGGCTTCAATAATTCTGCATATAAGATATCCGAAGAAACCAGTAGAATTGGTAGCAGTAGTAATTTATAGAATGCTGTCAGGTTCATGTTCTTTCATCCGTTCATTAATCTGATTATGGCTGTGCCGTCCAACTGCAAACACCATTCCCGCAACAATCAGAAAACATACCGCACTTACGCCCAAATTATATTGCTCAACCGCATACAGTTGCCCTTTCCCAATCTCAGGGATTGGTATCGGCGCATAGGGCATATGTAGTTTTTCGGTGAGTTCATTAATATTCAAAATATGAAGTGCATTGATTCCAGATTTTACAAACTTCACCAGTACGCCCTCAATGCCTTCTTGCCTGCTAATGGGAACAATATTAGATCTGGTTACCAATCCCGGTCCCAGCAATTTCATGTTGAAAGAAGTTCCCAGGCTTGCCACTCCGCCGCCTATATTGATTAATAATCCATAACCATCCTTTGGTCCATTCTGTTCTAGAATTTCCATTCTCCTTTGAATATTATCTTTCAAATTCGATCCCTGAATTAGAGGAAGTTCATGTTTTTCAATATTGTCTATAATCAGGTTTCTACCTTTCGGACTCAACAACCTTCCGAGGTCATTTCTGCCTCCGATCGAAGCTGCGACTGACATGTTCGGGATCATACCATTTTCAACAAGAATTTGCTCCATGTCCAGCCATGTGAAACTTGGATAATTCGCTCCCCACTGTGATGCGCCCAGCGATGCCAGAGTCACCGTTTCAACACCCATTACATCAGCCGCTATCAAAGTAGCCATATTTGCGCCGGGCATTGATCCGGTTAAAAGTACTGCTGCCGTGTCACCTTTCTGCAGATCTGCACGGGTGAACAATTCCACCATGGCGGCGGCAAAATTCGGATCAAGTGTTGTCAATTTTGCATCGAGATCGCCTTCGTCTGTCGTAATAAGACTGAATTGCGCTCCAACAAGCCCCGTTTCATTCGGGTCATTTTCAATATCAATAAATACGCCCTTTTCCATACGCGAAGATTTGAGGATTTCCATCGCTTCTTTCATACGCTCGGCAGCTGCGACTTTCAGTGTATAATTTCCAGATACTTTTTCAACACGCGAATTGAAGGCAAACCAGAAACATCCTGCGCTTACAACTGCCATGATTGCTAACGTACGCGTCTTTTGAATCACCGGACGGAACATGCTGCCGGACTTTGATGGATTAGGCATCTAATGATCCTCCGGAAAGCAGCATTACCATGAGCTTTACAAGAACCGCCGTTATGATGATCACCGAAACGGTCCGGACTATTCCCTGCCTATCCATCCAGCTCGCAATAAGTCCCGGGATAATATTACCGATTACAGCAAGAGATACATTTTCAACCGGTGAAAAAAGAAAATTTCTTGATGCATACCCAGCCATAAAACCAAGTATCAGCGCAAGAACCAATCGCCGTTTACCGTAAATGAACATGAATCTTCCCAACATGCGAATGATCGCCAAAACAAGCATCGCTGCAACCAGCGTAACGACCACTTGAACCGGCTGATTGAGATTCATTGCAATGTATCCCGGGACAATGATCCCTCCTGCCGTTACGCCAAGCGTTTCAGACAAAACGAGGCTTAAAACAATTCCCAAGCCTATCGTTATTTCAACCATGGTGCCTGTACATTTTAATGTGATCGACCAATTCCTGACCGAATCCAACTTGATTTCCCATCGCATATATCAGAGAATCATCGGGCAATTTGGAAAATACATCCGAAACGGTTTTTACACTGTCCTGCGCATGAATCCATGTTACCTTAGTGTTCGGAGAATAATGTTTTAAATTGCTGAACATTTTTTCAAGATTATCTCCGCGAATGATGCAGTGATCCGGTTTAATCTCTTCCATAACAAGACTTAACAGCTGGCGTGACCGGGTCCGCCTGTCTTCGCGCGTATTCAGGAAAATGCAGGAATCGCCATTCCAGGAAAACCTGCGTGCTGTATAATTCCAGATGGTCAGCGTAGACACAGGATCGTTTGCTGCCATGCCGTTGATAAAAGATACGGAGCTTCCCCTAAAATCAAGTTTCCAGGCTATGAGCGCACCCAAATCAGGACTGACCTTGACCATTCCATTGAGTGCAACATCACGATCTACTCCCGCATGTTCACATACCTCAAGAGCCAAGGCAACATTTTGCGGATGTTCCATATAAGAAAACTGGTCCAAAGTCTCTTCACTGATTTCAGACTCATCCACCGATAAAACTTTGGTTCCCCTTCCTTCCGCGACATTGTTAAAAATATCATAAGCAGATTCCTCACCTGAAATCAACAATCCCTGTCTCGGAATGGTGTTGCTCAAAGACTTAGCAATATCATTGAGCGAGTGTCCCATTTCATCCACATGGTCCGGACGAACATTTGTAATGACCCCTATGTGCGATCGTATCATTTCCTGCTCAGAAATCCACTGGTATTGCGGCTGCACAGCCATGCATTCCAACACCACAGCATCCGGTTTATCCTGAGCAAAATATTTTAATAACCGTACCTGTTCACCTATTGAAGGGGATCTTAGCCTATGAATTATTCTATCCTTTCCTTCGGGATCGATGACTCTTGGAGCAGTGCCGGTAGTCTTGGCATAGGTCTTTAATCCACCCGCACGAAGACCTGCTGCTACAAGTCGTGTAACACTTGATTTTCCACGGGTACCGTTCACATGAATTCTGAGCGGAAGCGATGATAAGACCTGTTTATGGTTGAAATATTCAATTGATCCCGCCACAATAAGGGCGATCGTTAAAAGGAATAAAATTATCATCGGTGAAAACATGAATTAATATCTCTACGTTTCAGACCGGGATAGGATAATCAGTAATTCATCACTTCTTTAATGAGGCCAACCATGTCAATATAGTTAACATTTCCGTCTCCATTAATATCCGCAAGATAGGGATTAATGTAGTTGGTATTGTTTGATTGGATATAATCAATAAGTGTTAATAGGTCGAAAATGTCAATATTCTTATCAAAATTAATATCGCCTTTAGATAGTATATCTGATCCACGGGTTGTAATCAAAATGGCGGTTGAATCCTGCAGTGGCATTGCTGTTAGTCGATATTGATTATCAAAGGTATACTCAATCCCGATAGTGCCGGTTTGATCCTCAATGCCAACGGTAGCATAATTGCCGTGAACCTGGCTCCATGAATATTGCCCAGATGAAGTATTGTTGAAATCTTTATACTGAATGCGTATTTCTCCGTCACCGGTTGGTGTATAGGAGTAGGCCGGGTCCATCAAGATCAACTGAAATGTTTCGGAATCATTTTTATCAAAGGTTCTTAACCCCGACCACTGGATGATATAGCGGTGGTTATCAACATCATACCATTTATAGATCAATCCACCATTGGACTGAACAAGATCATCCCAAAAGACAGCGATCATTGGCGAAGGGCCTCCCGGGCCGGGTAGCCTGTAATTGCGGAAGGAATTCAAAGTGGTAGCACCCATTGAAACCCAGCCGTTGCTACAAACCGATATCTGGTTGTACGCTTGCCCGTACATCCTGAAAGTAAAGGGCAATGTCAATACCTGTACATCATCCTGATTGTCTCCACCGTCATTCAAAGCCACAGTTGTGCCTTCTCCACCGTAGCGGGAATCAATTTCTATCCAGTCAAAAGTAGGAGCATTCGCATACAGCCAGTCACCGCTGTCGTAGATATAGTAGCCATATTCATCAGGACCGGTTGGATCGGTAACACCTGCAATTCCAATTTGGACAGGAAATGTAACAGTTGATTGCAAACCGCCGGCAGTGGAAATGGCTAACTCTAAATTCACAATTGAACCGGGAATCACCGAATTATTTGCAGAAACGCTGAAATTATCGGTATTGCTGATATTGTTATTTGAAGGTGCCATGGAACCCCAGGCTCCCTGATTATCCAATATCTCAAGAATTGCTGAATTTGTCGTCAATACACCAGATACATTCGCGGCTGTCGCCGATCCTGTGTTCTTTAAAGCAACATTCAATGAAACCGTTTCGCCCGGGTTAATAAGGCCGTCATTGTTATCTACAATACTTACACTACCAAATTCGATATTGCTGGCGGCAGCTCTTAATTCCAAGTCGGTCTCCCACTCATCACCGCTGTTGTCAAATATGGTGACGCGAAGCGCAAGATTTTCCTCTTCACGCACATTGCCAGAAAGCTGAATGGAGAATGTTCCAGCTGAAGATGGGCCGGCTGATGTTTCTACCGTACCAAAATATACACTGTCGTTAAGTACGCTTACCGAAGAGTTTGATGAAGAAAGTATTGCATAAACGTTGGACACAGAAACAGCTCCAATATTGGAAACCTGCGCTGATATTTCAATTATTTCTCCGCCATTTAACTGTCCGTTACCGTTACCTGATGAAGTACCCGATCCATCATCAATGACTGTTACATTATCCAAATCAATGGTCAAATTTTTGGTTGGATTAACTACGGACAGATTGCCTTGATGAGGAACATAGCCATCTTTGAGAATGGTCATTGTAACATCACCAGCGGTCAACTCATCCAGGGAAATAGTAACAAATCCATCGCTTTTTGTATATCCAATCTCCTGCATGCTATCTACACGATACAGCACAACCCTTGCACCCTCAAGCGGGTTATGCAATTCATCCTCCACCAGTACATCAAAGAAATTGGTTCCTATCTTTATAGTTGCATTGTAGCTAACATCCATAATTTGCGGCGTTCCTGTCCAGAGATGCAGGGAAGGATCTCCCATTAAATTGTTCCAATGGCTAAAGATACGCGTATAATTGGAAGGGTCAGAAGGATATTGTGTCCACAGATTCAATTTCCCCGCCATCAGTGCTCCGCCTGCGGAACGAATACCATCAATAAAAATACCGGAGTACATCCCCATATTCATCACATTGTTGAACATCGTGTGGGTTCCGCTGGTAGCCGTTCCAACGCCTGCAACACCGCCCTTTGGCTGACTAGGAGTGCCGGCCCGAATCATCGCTTCGACAACGGTTGGGCTTGAACTAGCGAAAGATCCTGTTCCGCAGGTAAGAAATGTTGCAAATGGAAGCATTAAACCATTGTTTAGGTTATTGATATCGCCGGTGTCAAAACCGCTCATTCCAATCCATCCGCGGTAATTCGCATAGGCCACCCCGTCATTGATGTCAGCAATTAACTGAGTGTCATGACTGCCGCTATAAATGGTTCGAACATCATCAAATCCGTGTCCTTCGAGCACTTGTCTGATGTATTCATTGGTGGTAACACAAGAAATACCGGATGGACTAATATCTCCGACTAGAGAAGCTCTGGTAAACCATTCTTCGCCCATATATGGTGTTTTTTCATATTTAAGTATTTTATTTACTATGGTTGTCAGTTCTGTCGTATTGGAAAAAGAAAGCCTGCCAATCAGCAGTTCAGGAAGAAAATCATCACCTTCCAGCGTAGAGTAAGGATGATCTCCTTCGCCGGAATAGTTGCTCCATTGTTCAAAGTGGGTAGCAATGCTGTAGGTTCCATCCGCATCGCCAACAAGGACAACATATTCCGGTGGATTGTCCCAATTAGTGTAAGCGGTTTCAATGTAATTCTTGATTGATCCTGACGATGTCCCAATGTCAGATGTCGATGCTGTATTCACTTCGAATCCCTGCTCGCGTCTCCAATCGAGCAGAACATTTATAATTGACTGAATCGATGATGTGTTGGGTGGTAGAATATACAGGATCGAGGGCTTCTGAAATTCCATTGACGAACGCTGATAATTGACCACAAAAGAACGGTACAAATTTTCAAACGCACGCGAAGGTTTACGTCTTGTACCTGAGGAATTATTAGCCGTTGAATTTTCTGTCAGTTCAATTATTGCTGAGGTAACAATTTCAAGTTCCTGTGTCAGGGAATTATAACGGAATGGCGTTACTGTTACACTTACGATATGTAAATCTCTTAACACCATTCTATTTGAAATGGTCGCCATTTTTTCCGGAATTGGCTTTGCAGAATTGTACACAGAGGCCTTTTTACTTAACGGAGTCGCAGGATCAGGATCTTCATCTTTCCAGGTAGTTTTTGGAAAAACATGAATATTTTGGTGCATTTCAGATTCAAGGATATCTATGCTCACTTCGTATTGCTTAGCAGGATCCACAGCATAAAACGTAGAGAAAGAAGGCAGGTCGGGTTCGTCTATATTAGCCATTGATCCGGCACCATCTATCACAATCCGATGGAATTGAGATCCCAAATGAAACTCTTCCTGAATACTATATTCCGGTATATTAAACGTAATGCTGCGGCTCTTATCGCCGGTGCTCATCGAAAATCCTGCATTGGCTTGCGCTATTTGAGCAGTATTTCCAGGCCCTGCTGTTAACAGCGAAATAAATGCCAATAGGCAGATAATTGTAGTAGATCTGTTATGCATCATTTTCATTCTTATAATCCTGATTGAAGTGCAGCGCCAAGATAAAATACAGGCAAGTAAGTCACAATTACCATGACGGCAATCACAACTCCAACTAACAGAATTAACAAAGGTTCTATCAAGGTTGTCATTCTTTCTACCAAAGCATCCACTTGTTTGTGATAATAATCCGAGGCCCTTCCTAAGAGCGAATCCAATTCTCCTGTCTCTTCCCCGGTAGAGGCCAGCTGAAGCAGAATCGATGGAAATATTTCTGTTCTCCTGAGTGCAGTGCTGATATTGAAGCCATCACGGATAAAATCCGTTGAATCTTGAATAGCGCGCTCATAAACGCGATTGCCAACAATTTTTCGCATCAGATTCATCGAATCAATTACGGGAACGCCTGCGCCAAGCAGTATGCCCAGCGTTTTAGAGAATTTATTCAAAATAGACTGATCAAGAAGATTGCCAAAGATGGGAGTTTTGCGTTTTATGGAATCCACGACAAATCCGCCTTGCTCTGTTTTTGAGACTAGCCAAACTCCAACGAAGAACACGAATATGATGAATAACATTTGACCGAAATGGGAACTCATCCATTCGCTTATTCCCACCAGAGTTTGGGTGGCGGCAGGTAAATTTGCTCCTAGCTGTTCGTACACACCTGAAAACATTGGTATGATCCATAAAAACATCGCAGACATCATAAGCCCCAGAAATGCAACCATAAAGATAGGGTAGGTCATAGCCGATCTCACTTTTCGGCGGGTATCATCTAAATTTTCCAGATAGGTTGCAAGATCATCCAGAATTTCATTCAGATTTCCGCTGACTTCTCCGGCTTTGGTAAGTGCAACATAAAGGTTGGAAAACACACCAGGATGGCGCTCGAGTGCTTCCGAAAGTGAAAGTCCTTTGCGAATATTTTCAGCAACATTAGTTAATACTTTTTTGAGTTTGGCGTGTTTCTCCTCCGCAGCCAACCCATGGATTGCACGTTCCAGTGTTAGACCTGCAGAAAACATGGTGGAGAGCTGGCGCGTGAAGAAAACAAGATTGCTGAGTGGTACCCTGTTTTTTACCCGCTCGATAGATAAATTAATCTCATCAAGGAAGGGACCGAGAAAATCCCATGAAGTATCCTGTTCCTTGAGGCTGATGACAATTTGTCCATCTGAAGACAATTTTTGTGTTGCCTTGTCGATTGTATCCGCCCTGATTTCACCTTCCTTCCTGTTGCCGTCAGGATCTTTGATTAGATATGCAAAAGTAGGCATCAGATATCCGTTACAGTTGATCTTAACACTTCTTCCACGGTAGTGATGCCATCAACAACTTTCCTTATACCGTTGTCCCTTAGAGAAACCATTCCCTCTTCAATCGACTTTGCTCGAATATCATCTTCACTGGCATTCTCAAAAACCATCTGCCGCAGGTCTCTCGACATTGCAATCAATTCAAATATTCCGATGCGTCCGTGATAACCTGTATTGCGGCAATTGTTGCATCCTTTGCCGTTAACCAGTTTCTTTCCTTTCAACGGATCGGCATCGCTTCCCAACAGTTCCATTACTTCTTTATCAGGCGTATACTGCTCTTTACAATTTTCACATATGCGCCGCACCAAACGCTGGGCCATAACAAGATTGACGCAGGATCCTACCAGAAAAGGTTTAAGGCCGATATCCAGCAATCGTGTTATGGTGGATGCGGCATCATTGGCGTGCACCGTTGAAAAAACCAAGTGCCCGGTTAAAGAAAATTTCACAGCAATATCTGCAGTCTCCTCATCCCGTATCTCACCAATCAGCAGTATATCCGGATCTTGACGAAGAATGGACCTCAGAGTTGAGGCAAACGTAAGACCAATATCATCATTGACCTGCACCTGGTTGATGCCCTCGAGCTGGTATTCAACTGGATCTTCTACAGTCGTAATATTGGTATTCTCATTCTTGATCTCTTTAAGGGATGCATACAGCGAGGTTGATTTACCGCTTCCGGTCGGCCCGGAAACCATGACCATTCCATAGGGTTGAGAGATCACTTTTTTAAAAATATGATACATATCCTTTTCAAATCCCAGGCTACCAAGATTGAAATCGAATCCTGACTTATCCAGCAGTCTCATAACCACTTTTTCGCCATAAACCGTTGGCAGAATGGATACACGAACATCTATATCTTTTGTACTGGTTTTGATTCCAAATCGTCCATCCTGCGAAAGGCGCCTTTCTGCAATATTCAGCTTTGAGAGAATCTTAATACGGGTTACAAGTCCGCTCAGCGAGGAAGTCGGAGGCGTCATAATTACCTGCAATACACCATCAATTCTGATACGCACATCTACGCTATCCTGCTGAGGCTCAATATGGATGTCGGTCGCCCGTTCTTTTATCGCTTCTTGCAAAATAAGATTCACCAATTTTACTATTGGAGCATCTTCGCTGGACGCTTTATCTGGAGAAAGATCTACCTCCTCCTGATGATCCTCATCGCCGGATATGACCCTAATTCCCTCAATTGCCTCTTCCACTTCTCCGCTTTTACGGATTTTTCCATAAATGTCTTCCAGTGCTTTGGACAGTGATGAGGGCGGTGCAACATATATTTCCGGATTCAGATCGGTGTGCCGTTTTAAAGAATCAACACCCACCAGATTTTCAGGATCTTCCATCGCCACAATCAGCGAACCGCCATTCTTCTTCAGCGCCAAGATGCGGTTTTGCTTTGCAAAATCCTCAGGGATTAATCTGACCGCTTCTGGGTCTGCATTGAATAACTCATCCTCAGATACCGCTTTGTAACCCAGCTGCATTGAATATACATGGACCAGCTCATCCTCTGTGATGTAGCCTGCGTTTACCAGCAGTGTACCGATCTTATCACTGCTGTTCTTTTGCGAAGACAGTGTTTTTTCAAGGTCAGATTCGGTTATTTTTCCTTCGTGAACAAGGATTTCACCAATCTTCTTGAATTGCGGATTGAATTCAGCGGACATCGTTCTCACTTTCGGCTTTTCCGGTCCCATCCCATGAGCGAATGAATTCGATAGAAACTGGAAAACTGGAAATGCTGACAGGATCCAGCAATTGGGCTGTTACCGTGGATGTAAAATCGTTGTACTGAGTGGGGTCGCTGTTTGGAATAGGTGTGCACAGCGATTGCGCAAAGGTCATCACAACGCGTGTGTATCCGTCAGCATCGGTTCGGACGATAGGTGTGCCGCATGTAACAATGTGAGGATATCCAGTCCAGAAGTTATTTTCATCGGTATCGGTATATGTTTCCGTCCATACTTCTTCCCTGTCATGCCAAGAATTTTCATTGGCATCCAGCCAGCTAAAACATCCATCCCCTGCTCCCGTACTTGATGGGCCCCATCCATCATCCTGGTGTGTTTCTCCATATTCAGAGTAAGCGCTTGCACCAGCAGCAGAAAACATAATTCGCGCATCTTTGATTGGATTTGAATAATGATCGAATAATATAGCAGTGGCCACAATCGTTGCTGTTGCTCCCATAGTCGTAAAATCCCAATAGGTTTCACTTACATACAAGTTTAATGAACCATTAAGGCCTTCATGAAAAGGCAACACAACATTATCCTCAATATTTGCAGTAACCGAATCTCCGTAAATACCGTCGTTGTTCAAGTCACCTCCGAAACAAAGCGCAGTTACAACAGCATTGCTGAGCATATCATGGCTTGGGAAAATGATATTAGAGAATGTAACTCCCTGAAATGATTCGTCATTATTACTCTTATTGCCTGTAAAGCTTACACCTTCAATCTGCGCTGACAATACGCTGTCCAAATCTTCATCAGCTACATTCATTGTCCAATAGACGTATGTACTGTCCGCCACCGGATTATTCCACAGATCATAGACAATTGCAGCAACCTGCATCTGGTAAAATCCGGATCCGATCGGAGTAACATCATTCAAGTCATAATCCGGGAAAATACTCATCGCCGGTCCGGTCGCAATGATCACCGGTACAGCATTTGATGAAATAGTTGATGTGTCGAAGGAAACAGAGGCCGTAACGCGAACCGGACCCGGGCCGGTACCGCTGTTTAGCGAAACTGTAGCAACGCCATTCACGGTGTAGGCAGTATCCGTAATACCGGCATTATTGATATTGGCTCCTGCCGGAATGTTGGGTCCTAACGTAAATGATACTTTAGTGGGTTCGTTCACCAGCACACCATTCTCATCATAGACATTTGCCTTTAAGTTAGTCGACTCGATTCCGCCTCCCCCAACAATAATCAGTTCATCCGGCGCACAAGGTGGAATTTCGATATAGGCTGGAATACCGCTGTAAGTGGTATCAACAACTGTAATATTTACCGAATCCCAAACAGTGCCAAAATTGGGATGATTAAAAGCACTCCGTAATGTGATTACTCCAACTTCATTAGGATTACCAGTATCCTCAAATGTGGTTGTGGCTCTTCCAGTTGAATCAGTCGCCTTATAATTGTCAGCAAAAAGGCCTTTATCATCTATGGAATAAAAGAAGATATCCGCTCCCACAACTGGTGTATTATTGCGCTTAGCCAAGACTTTTGCTTCTATCGTAGCTTTTGCATTTCCACCTAGATTTATTGATTCTTTATCCGAATCAAACTGTAAGCTGTAAGGCCAAAGCGTAACCAAGCTGGTATCATAAACATCAAATTGCGCCACAGCAGTTACATTGTCTTCCGCACTTCCTTCCGAAGCAGCAAATGTTGCCGTTACATTTACTCCTTCAAAGGTTTGAGTTGAAGAATTATCGTACGCTGATGCACTTCCATCATAAAATTTGACATTAACTACTCCAGATGCATTCGTGTAATCGGATGAGAGGTCAAAATTTCCAAACTCCGTGCCGCCAACTTCCGCTGCAAAACTAATCAGTTTATCTGATATAGCTTTCCCTGCAGTATCAGTTAACGTAGCAGTTAAATAGGTAAAGGGAGAACTGGCCTGAGTTCCTGCAAAATCTTCTCCAACGCTGACACTGCTACCCAGTGAATCTGTAGCCATTGGCTGAGATATGAGATTAAGATTATACTTACCTGCTTCGGATCCCGATGACGAACCATCTGAATCTACTGGAGCTTTTTCATCACAGCTTAGCAACAGCAGATAGAAAGATAGAGCAAAGGTAATTAATATTGGATTATTCTTCATCAGATTCATCCCTTTCACTGGATTCTGATTCAGATTCAAGATCGCCTTCTTTTTCGGTCTCTTGAGAATCTTCTTCCTTGATTTGAATTACGGTTCCTTCAAGCTCTATCATTTCTTCGCGCTTGAGTATTCCAGTATAATTGTCCTTCACCACCGTAGGTGTAATTTGAATGATTAAATCAGTTGTCCTGTCAGCCAGTGTGGTACCGGTGAATAATTTTTTCCCAAACAGCGGAATTTTATTAAGGTATGGTACTTTATACTCCGTTACCGTTTTGTCCTTGCTAATAAGCCCGCCGATAATGATCGATTCGCCGTCCTCCACCCGAATGGTTGTGGATGAAATCCTGCTTTTCACACGAGGAATGTTATTATCCGGACCGATGAATTCAAAAATGGATGATACTTCAGGCTCAACTTTAACTGTAATATAACCATCCGTATTCACCTTTGGGTTGATGGTGAGTTTAATTCCAACTTCTTCTCGCTGAACTTGCACTTGTCCACCAACACCTCCTGAACTCAAAATGTAAGGCACAATGTCAATCATTTTGATATAGGCTTCTCGTCCGTTAAGGGTAACGAGTTTAGAATTTGCCAACACCTCTGCTTTATTTTCCTTCATCAAAAAATCCAGTGTAATATCGAATGCGGTCAACTGCCTGCTGAAATTGGATGGCAGCACGCTTTGATCATTCTCATAATTGTAATACAGACGGTTGAAGGGCATGTCAGAGGGAAGTTGCTCAAAGGGCAATCCCGAATATTCTTCCACCACGCCCGTGCCAGACTCATTCGCCGATTG
>JASLML010000032.1 GCA_030746535.1 Fidelibacterota bacterium | reverse complement strand
AAAGGGATGGGTCCGAAGCGCATTCAAAAACTTTTTGCACATTTTGAATCAGCAAAGATCATTGCGAAAGAAAATCCGGAAAGCATCGCAAAAGCAATTAAAATTCCATTCGAGACTGCAGAGGAAATAGTAAGAAAGGCTAAGTCCGTATCTAAAAAAGAGCAGTCTCCGCTCGACTGAACCTGTGATTTACATCATCTCCGCTAAATATAATTCATTGTAACTTTGTTCGATGAAATCCATCACGAAATTCATAACGATCCTTTTCCTGCCGATCCTGCTCACTTCGGCTGAATATGATCCGAACAGCATATTGGTGCAGCTGCACAAGAATGTAGGAAGGACCATTTTTGAATCCACACTTGATCCGCAAAAATATGAGATCGAAAAGGTGGTTGTAAAAAGGCTCGGCATTTACAAGATCCGCCTTTCGGACAGCAACCTACAGTCGGTGCGCGATGCGATCATCGAATTACGTACCAATCCCTGGGTGCAGGCGGCACAGCCTGACCACAAAGTTACACCAAGGGTAACCGTTCCAGACGATCCGGAATTTTCCGATCAATGGGCGCTCGATAATACGGGCCAGGGAGGCGGCACTGCTGATGCCGACATTGATGCTCCCGAAGCGTGGGATATTACAACTTCAGGGGTAACCATGCTGGGTGATACGATTGTTGTGGCTGTTGTGGATGGAGGTATGTTGACCAGCCACAGCGACCTGCAGGAAAATATGTGGGTAAACCATAATGAAATAGACGGCAATAATATAGATGATGACGACAATGGATATGTAGATGATATTTACGGCTGGGATGCCTACAGCTCAGACGGATCTATCCCCAATGATGGTCACGGAACTCATGTGGGCGGAATTGTGAGTGCCCGCGGAAACAACGAAAATGATATTTCGGGAGTCAATTGGGAAGTAAAACTAATGGCGATCGCCGGCTCATCGGGTAATACATCCACCGTACTGGAGGCTTACGGATATGCGCTTGATCAGCGCGTGATCTATGATTCAACTAACGGTGACAAGGGAGCATTTGTAGTAGCCACTAATTCCAGTTTCGGTGTGGATTTTGCAGACTGTTCGGCAGGCGATTACATTCTGTGGAATAATATGTATGATGCGCTGGGAGAATATGGAATATTGAGCGCTGCTGCAACCATCAACAGCAATGCAGACGTAGATACCCAAAACGATGTTCCGACTGGTTGTGAAAGCGAATACATGGTTGCGGTAACCAATACGACCAGGAACGACCAGAAAAGTAGCGGCGCGGCCTACGGCGCAACGACCATTGACCTTGGCGCTCCCGGTTCGAATATTTTGTCTACCTATTCAAACGGCGGAACCAGCAGTTTGTCGGGAACCTCAATGGCGAGCCCGCATGTTGCTGGCGCCGTCGGCTTTATGCATGCTGCTGCAAGCACGGGTTTTGCGCAGTATTACAGGAATTCGCCTTCTTTAGCTGCACTTGAAATCAAGGATATGCTGTTGGCGGGTGTGGATACGCTGGAAAGCCTGGAAGGGATTACGGTTAGCGAAGGGCGCCTGAATCTCTACAATTCCGCCATGCTGATCAACGGAATGGCTTCGGCAGATTCTCTGGACCCCAATCCGGTAACGGAGCTGGCAGCTGCAACGCCAATGGATAATAAAGTGGTGCTTACCTGGGTTGACCCCACAGAACTGGCTGGCGGCGATCCGATTTCACCATTTTCGGTTAAGGTGTACCGCGGAGAAACATTTGTTTCCACTGTCCCTGCCGGAACGGAAACATTCACTCAGGAATCACTGCCGGGGAACATTCAGTATACCTTTTCGCTTATCACGGCTTTGGCGTCAAACGATTCCACCAGCGTCCCCGCGATGATAAGGGTAACTCCAACTGGAGAGGGATGTATGCGCGGAGATGCGACACTTGACGGCCGGGTAAGCATTGCCGATCCCTACAGAGTCCTGCAGTTTATTTTGGGATATCGCGAAGAGACCGATTTGGAAATATGCACCTCAGACGTGAATTATGACGGCGCATTGACGATCATAGATTTCTTGATGATCGTTGACCTTATGAACAGTCCGTAGACTGCAGAACTCAGGATTTTTTATCAACAGCTAACAGTTTTTCGATTTTTTCAATCATTTGATTGAATTCTTGTTTTTCGAACAAGCGCGTCAGAAAAACTATTTCCCCGTTTCGATCTAAAACAATATTGCGCGTTACTCCGGCATTTTTATGGGCGAACAGCGCAAAAATATCTGATCCGGGATCAAGCGCCATAGGGTAGGTGACCTTCATTTCCTGCTTGAATTTTTTGACAACATCTAGCGGTTCGTCACGATCGATGCCGATTAGCACAAAATCTTGATCCTTGAAACGCTGCCAAACTTCTTTTTCCAGATGCGGCATTTCTATGCGGCAGACCGAACACCAGCTGGCGGTGAATTGCAATACAACTATTTTCCCTTTCAAATCCTTTAGAGATACGATCTTTCCGTCAAGCATGGTCAGTGAAAAATCAGGACTACTATCGCCGATCTTAACGATGTATCCTCTGTCAGCGGATTCAGCTAACACCACCATTGTTAGTGCAAAAACAAGACTTATTATGCGACTCATGGTTTGTTCATGCCTTCCTGTTTCATCCAATCGTCAGATACAAATTTGCTAAGATAGTTTCGAATACTGTCCGGAAGAATGACGAGGCATTTCTGATCTTGCTGCAGATCTGCTGCGGCCTGCATTGCAGCCCATACTGCGGTACCGCTCGAACCTCCGCATAGCAGACCTTCTTCCTTTATCAGTTGCCGTGCAGTGATAAAACTGTCCTGATCGCTGACCTTGATATAGCGATTGATAAGGCTGTTATCAAGCACATCTGGGAAAAAGTCATATCCGATTCCTTCAACTAAATATGGCTCAACAATTTCGCCTCCGCCAAGAATGGACCCGATTGGATCGGCGCCAACAATGGAAATGTCCGGGATAGCCTCCTTCAGTTTTTTCGCAACTCCGGTAATTGTTCCGCCGGTTCCAACACCCATAACAACCATATCAAGATCGGTGCCAAACTCACTGATAATTTCTTCAGCAGTTCCGAAATAATGCGCATTCGGGTTATCGGGGTTTGCATATTGATCAAGGATATGCGAATCAGATATTTCATCATTCAATTTTTTTGCCACGTTAAGGTGGCTTCCAGGATCGTCCCATGCGGCTTCGGTTGGTGTGCGGATGATCTCGGCGCCAAGCGCCTCCAGCACAACCTGTTTTTCCATGCTCATTTTTTCGGGCATGACAATGATCATTTTATAGCCCTTAACTGCCGCAGCAAGCGCCATTCCGATACCCGTATTACCGGATGTCGGTTCTATCAGTGTATCGCCAGGCTTGATTCTGCCGGATTTTTCCGCTTCTTCGATCATTCTGATGCCGATCCTGTCTTTCACGGATCCGCCGGGATTAAAAAATTCACATTTTCCGAATAATTCACATTTCAGCTGAGCGCCTATTTTATCTAATCTAACGACAGGAGTATTTCCTGCAGTTTCCAATATAGTTTTAAGAGGCATCGAGAGTCCTTTCAATCATTGGGTTTGGTTCCCTAATTTCATCTTTCAAATTACAACCATTCTTCCATGAGCTCAGAAAATAAAATGCTTACAGATAAAGTTGCAGTCATTACCGGTGCCGCAAAGGGCATCGGCAAGGCCGTTGCTGCACTATTTGCAGAAGAGGGTGCCCATGTTGCGATTGCAGATTTTGATTCGAAAACAGGGAAAGCTACAGCCGAAGATATTGGAGCTGCTGCTTCCTTTTTTGAAGTGGATGTGCAAAACAGCGGCAGCGTAGCGCAATTATTCAAAGATGTAAAACAGCATTTTGGAAGAGTGGATATCCTGATCAACAATGCAGGAATCCTTATGGATAGCACGCTCAAAAAACTCGACGAAGAAAAGTTTGACCGCGTAATTGACGTGAATTTGAAAGGTGTATACCTTTGCACAAAAGAGGTAGCTGACATCATGCGCGAGCAGGGCGGAGGCGTCATCGTCAATGCTTCATCCATTGTTGGGAAATCCGGTAACTTCGGCCAGACCAATTATGTTGCATCCAAAGCGGGTGTGATCGGTATGACCAAAGTATGGGCCAAAGAATTGGCGAGAGACGGCATCCGTGTCAATGCCGTGGCGCCGGGATTCATTAAAACCGATATGACTGCCGGCATTCCGGAACATGTTATTGAAATGCTCTCGGAAAAAATTCCTCTCGGCAGATGGGGCGATCCAACGGAAGTGGCGCAATTGTACTGCTTTCTCGCAAGCGATTTATCCTCCTATATAAATGGTGAAACAATCAATGTTGACGGCGGAGCGCTGTTAAGCTGAAGCTTGTTATGGATCAAGTTATGGAATAAAAAAAGGGCTCAGATTTGAGCCCTTTTTCTTTACACAGGTTGGAATGGGTTATGATATTTTGATTTCCCGTCCCTTTGACTGCACAACCTTCGACTTGGGAAGCGTAATATTCAGCTGGCCGTTTTTAAATCCAGCCGTAATCTTATTTTCCAGCACTTCCTCTGGCAGATGGAAAGATCGTTCAAAGGCGCCAAAACTCCGTTCACGACGATGGAAATTTCCATCATCAGAATCGTTTTCTACAGCACGCTCTCCGCGGACTGTCAGAACTCCGTCATGCAACTCGATCTTCACATCTTTTTTTGAGAGACCGGGAAGATCGGCACTGATCCTGAAGTTAAGATCCGATTCTGCAATATCAATTGCAGGAACCCAGTTTGATCGGCCCGATCCCATTAAGGGAAGATTCCATCCGTCACCGAATACTTCATTCAACATTCTATCAAAATCACCGAACATCGACTGCTGCGGTGTCCATTTAATCAGTTTCATTGTTTTTCCTTTCGATAATTGGTTTAGATACTTTATTCAGTATTGAATAAACAATTTCCGTGCCAATGATACGAATTAGCTGTTTGTGGCAGATTGTTTGAAACATTGGCAGAGGTGAAAAATCATTTCTGCCAACATTCTGCATTTTTGTCGCAAAACTATAATTATTGAATTATGTTTGGTGTGTATGAAAAGGTTTCTTTTAATTTTAGTGCTGTTAAAATGATTAATCATGTCTGAATTAGCACTTTTTGGCGGTACACCAGTCCGTACCGAGCCGTTTCCTGTATGGCCGCGGCCAACATCCGATCTACGCGACAGCCTGATCAAAACTCTGGATTCGGAAGGATGGGGAGTCGGCAGCAAAGCGATTGAGCGCTTTGAATCTGCCTTTGCCGATTTTCAAGATGCAAAATACTGCATCAGCACAAGTTCGGGTACAACAGCTTTATGGGTCGCATTGAAGGCTGGTGGAGTCAAAGCAGGGGATGAGGTGATTGTGCCGCCTTATACATTTATAGCCACTGCTTCGGCTGTATTGATGGCCAATGCGATTCCCGTATTCGCAGATATCGATGCAGACACTTTGAATCTTGACCCTGAAAAAATTGCAGCTGCTATAACAGATAAAACAAAAGCAATCATGCCTGTGCATATTGCCGGCGGTCCTGCCGATATGGATGCAATTCTTGAAATTGGAAAAACGCACGGCATTCCCATTATTGAAGATGCGGCTCAGGCGCACGGCGCGGAGTGGAACGGTACCAAGGTCGGTGCTCTTGGACTCGGAGGCATATTCAGTTTCCAAACATCTAAAAACATGACCGCTGGAGAAGGAGGCGCAATTATATCAAATGATGACGATTTTATGGACGCTTGTTTTTCCTACCATAATTGTGGGCGCGTAAAAGGCGGCGAGTGGTACGAGCATTCACATCTTGGAGGAAATTTTCGGCTGAACGCGATGGCGGCGAGTATGCTGTTTCCGCAGATTGAATCTCTACAGCAGGATATGGAAATACGGGATAAAAATGCAGTGATGCTTGATGAAGCGGTGCAGTCCATCAACGGGATTGACAGGGTGAAACAGGAAAACGGAACCACGCGCCATGCTCATCATCTTTACATTACGAAATACGATGCATCTGCATTTAACGGTATTGCAAGAGAAGCATTTTTTAAGGCAATGCAGGCGGAAGGTGTTTACACCTATGCGGGATACACGCCTCTTTACCGTGAAAAATTATTTATTACAAATGCGGATGAATATCCCTGGCTGAAGGACAGGGATTACGGATCGCTGTCTATGCCGAATACAGAATTAATCGCGGATGAGCAGGCAGTCTGGCTAAAGCAGAATCATTTGCTCGGAAGCGAAGAGGATACGAAAGATATCATTAACGCATTCGAAAAAGTAACGGATGCGATGAACAAAGAACCTGATTTATTCCTTAAATAGTAATTTCTTATCAGGCCGCATCAAAGCGGTCGTTATTCATCACCTTATTCCAAGCTGAAATAAAATCGCTCACAAATTTATCGTGTGAATCTTCTTCGGCGTACACTTCTGCCAGTGCGCGTAATTGTGAATTGGAGCCGAACACCAGATCGACCCGCGTGGCAGTTCTCACTTTTTCACCGCTATTTCGATCGGCCGCTTCATAGGTGTTTTTGCCTGTTGGTGCCCATTCCACGTCCATATCAAGCAAATTCACAAAAAAGTCATTGGTCAATTTGCCCGGTGTATCTGTAAAAATACCATGACCGTCAGCGCTGATACCCAGAGCACGCAGGCCGCCTACAAGAACAGTCATTTCGGGTGCCGAAAGCCCAAGTAATTGTGCTTTATCCAGCAGCATATGTTCAGGGCTTACAGTAAAGTCTGCATGCTTATAATTCCTGAAACCGTCTGCGAGCGGCTCCAGTATGCCGAAAGATTCAACATCGGTTTGCTCTTGACTGGCATCGCCTCGGCCGGCAATAAAGGGTACCGATGCTCCGCTTGCCTGCTCAATGCCAACGTTGCCTGCGAGAACAATAACATCTGCAACCGATGCGCCGGTAGCTGCTGCAATTTCCTCATAAATGCCTAAAGCACGGGCCAATTGCTCAGGTTTGTTTGCTTCCCAATCTTTCTGCGGTGCAAGGCGGATTCGTGCACCGTTGGCACCACCCCGAAGATCAGAACCGCGAAAGGTGGAGGCACTCGCCCAGGCGGTTTCTACCATTTCCTGCACCGTTAGTCCACTTTCAGAGATTCGCGTTTTTACTGCTTCCTCATTATAATCTGAGTTTCCAGCGGGAATAGGATCCTGCCAAATCAGATCTTCGTCCGGAACTTCCGGGCCCAGATAGCGCGAACGCGGGCCCATATCGCGGTGCAACAGTTTGAACCAGGCACGTGCAAAAGCATCTGCAAATTCATCGGGATTCTCATGAAAACGCTTAGAGATTTTTCTATAGCTCGGATCCTCACGCATGGCCATGTCAGCGGTCGTCATCATGGTCGTTACCAGAACCGACGAATCTTCAGCATCCGGCGCCAGATCTTCATCCTTCGGATCAATCGGATGCCACTGGTGTGCGCCGGCAGGACTCTTGACTAATTCCCATTCGTATCCAAACAGGATATCAAAATACCCGTTATCCCACTTGGTAGGATTTGCTGTCCACGCGCCTTCAATGCCACTGGTGATCGTATCGCGTCCTTGTCCAGAACCGTGTGTGTTTTTCCATCCAAATCCCATTTCTTCTATGGAAGCGCCTTCCGGCTCGGCACCTACAAGGTCTTCGCTGCCGGCGCCGTGCGCTTTTCCGAATGTATGTCCACCGGCAGTGAGCGCCACTGTTTCTTCGTCATTCATTGCCATACGGCTGAACGTTTCGCGGATGTCCTTAGCACTCTCAAGCGGATCCGGGTTGCCATCCGGTCCCTGCGGATTCACATAGATCAATCCCATTTGAACGGCGCCAAGCGGTTTATCCAAATCACGCTCACCGGTATATCGCTTATTTCCGAGCCATTCATTTTCTTTTCCCCAGAAGATATCTTCCTCTGGCGCCCAAATGTCAGGCCGCCCTCCGCCAAATCCGAATGTTTTTCCGCCCATCGATTCAATAGCAACATTCCCAGCCAAAATCAGTAGATCTGCCCAGCTGATCTTATTGCCATATTTTTGTTTGATCGGCCACAGCAGTCTGCGGGCTTTATCCAGATTTCCGTTATCCGGCCAACTGTTCAGTGGTGCAAAGCGCTGGTTTCCCGTACCGCCGCCGCCTCGGCCATCTATCGTTCGGTATGTTCCTGCCGCATGCCATGTCATCCGAATAAATAATGGACCGTAATGGCCGTAATCCGCCGGCCACCAATCCTGAGAATCAGTCATAAGATCATTGAGATCTTTTTTCAAAGCGTCATAGTCTAGTTTTTTAAATTCTTCCCTATAATCAAAATCATTATCCATTGGATTTGATTTACTGTCATGCTGATGCAGGATATTCAAATTTAATTGATTCGGCCACCATTGCTGATTGGCTGTTGCGCCTAATGTGTGCTGTTCACTAGATCCGTGTGAAACGGGACATTTTCCGTTGTTTTCCATTCGATATTCCTTTGTTGTTTAATTGGTGCCCGAGACTGGAGTTGAACCAGCACGTCTGTTAGGACACACGGACCTGAACCGTGCGCGTCTACCAATTCCGCCACCCGGGCTTTTTTTAAGACGCGAATTTTAGATGTAAGAGTTAACAGAATTCAAGGAATAAACTTGTACTGCCATTGGATTAAGGATAATTTTTCGCTTAACATTTTCATTATGGAAGCATCCGTTGTCGTTACAAACAGAAAAGCACGTCATGAATTTCACATTCTTGAAACGTTCGATGCCGGCATTGAACTGTCGGGCACCGAAGTGAAGAGCTTGAGAGAAGGGCGCGCAAACCTGAAAGAATCTTATATCAGGATTCAAAAGGGAGAGGTGTTTCTTGTAGGCGCTCATTTCAGTCCGTATTCCCATCAGGGATATGCAACGCATGATCCAACGAGAAACAGGAAACTGCTTCTGCACAATCGGGAAATCGGAAAAATGCAAAAGCAGCTGGATGTAAAGGGTATGACAGCCGTTCCGCTGAAGCTGTATTTCAATGACCGCGGCTGGGCAAAGGTGCAAATTGGGATCGCAAAAGGAAAGAAACAGTTTGATAAAAAAGCTGCCAAAAAGGAACGGGACATTCTTCGCGATACAGATAAAGAAATAAAGGAAAGATATAGATGAGTTTGCTACCGGTAAAAGACCAGATGGAAATAATCAGCCGCGGCGTTGAAGAAATCATTCCTGAGAAAGAACTGGTTTCCAAACTGGAAGAAAATCGGTCGCTGACTGTAAAATTAGGCTGCGATCCAAGCCGTCCCGATTTACATGTTGGGCACGGTGTTGTTTTGAGAAAATTAAGGCATTTTCAAGATCTTGGACATCATGCCGTGCTTGTGATCGGCGATTTTACCGCAATAATCGGCGATCCATCCGGACAAAATAAAACTCGTCCGCAGCTCACGTTGGAAGAAGCGAAATCAAACGCTGAATCGTATGTAGAACAAGCTAAGGTGATACTTGATATAGCTAAACTTAAGATCGTTTATAATTCAGAATGGCTGAATGCAATGAACTTCAGCGATGTGATAGCGCTTGCGAGTAAATATACGGTTGCTAGAATGATGGAACGGGATGATTTTACGAAAAGGTTTGAGTCCGAAGCGCCAATTTCAATCCATGAATTTCTCTATCCGCTGGCTCAGGGAATGGATTCAGTCCATTTGGAAGCCGATGTGGAATTAGGCGGCACCGATCAGAAATTCAATCTGCTGGTGGGAAGGGACCTTCAGGAACGGCATGGGCAAACGGCGCAGGCGATTATCACCACACCGCTTTTGGAAGGCACGGACGGAGTAGAGAAAATGTCGAAATCGTACGGAAATCACATTGCTCTGACCGATTCTCCCGAAGATATGTACGGAAAAACGATGTCTATTCCGGATGATATGATTGAAAAATATTTTGTCCTCGCTGCAGATGCTGATGAATCAAAGATGGAATCTGTCCGGCAACAGTTGGCCGATGACAGCAATAACCCCCGGGACATCAAGCGCGACCTTGCCAAACATATCGTGGCTTTGTACTATTCAGCAAAAGATGCGGCAGCGGCAGAAGAGCATTTTGATAAGGTCGTGGTAAACAAGGATATCCCGGACGATATGGAGGAGTATTCCCTTTCAGCCGAAGAGTCGGTGGTTGATATCATTCACAGCGCCGGACTCGTAAAAAGCAAAGGGGAAGGAAGAAGGCTTATCAAGCAAAATGCCGTAAAAATAGATGATAAAGTTTGTACTGACATTCAGCATACGCTGAAGCCGGGAACGTCCGCGGTGATTAAAGTAGGCAAGAGGCGGTTCGTGAGGGTAACAGGATGAGAATCCGGAAATGGCTGCCTTTGGCGGCTATTTTTTTTGCAGTCTGCAGTGGATCGCCCGCACCAAAACTGGTGGTCCATATCAGCATTGACCAGTTTCCATACCAAATATTAGAAAGACTGAATCCGCATTTTACGGGCGGATTCCGCTGGCTTCTTGATCACGGGCATCTTTATTCCAATACGCACCACGATCATGCTTATACGGTGACGGGAACGGGATATTTTGCAATTGGTTCGGGTATGCACCCCGGAACAGGGGGCATCATAGGAAACAGCTGGTACGACCGCATCCGCGGGAAAAAAGTCAACTGCGTGGAAGATCCCGATGCAAAACCATTGGGTTATCCCGGCGATGCGAGATCTTACAGATTGGTGAACGCAACGGCGCTGGGCGACTGGATGAAAGCTGTGAATCCGGAATCAAAGGTGTATTCCATCGGAGGGAAGGACAGGACAGCCATTTTTCTTGGAGGGAAACATCCAGACCTTTCACTGTGGTACAATCGAAAAGGGCATTTCATAACTTCCACATACTACACAAAAAGGAATCCAAATTGGCTTCGCACATTTAACAGGAGGCTAAATCTGAACAGTTACCGCGATTCGGTTTGGACTCGTGACAGAGATCCGTCCTTGTATCTTGAAATTGCAAGGGAAGACCATTTTGCAGGTGAATACGATGACTATCAATCGGAAACATATTCTCCCGTTTTCCCCATCGGCTTTGATGAAGGTATTTCTAAAAAAGAATTATACCGACGGATGCCGGGCCGTCCTTGGTTTGGAAGAATAACCCTTGATTTGGCTCGGACGATTGTAATTCAGGAATCCCTTGGATTTGATGAAGTTCCCGATTTACTGGCCGTCGGCCTTTCTTCACCGGATTATATGGGACACGCTTACGGACCGAATTCTCAGGAAGTTGCAGATGCATTTTTCAAATTAGACAGGTATTTGGCTGATTTTATGGCATTCCTCGATACGCAGGTCGGACTTGAAGAAATTTTGTTCGTGGTAACATCGGATCACGGTGCACCGCAGAATCCTGAATATGCCGAGACAAAAGGTATTGAAACCGGACGCATTAAAAGGTCGGTCATTTCAGATGCAATGGACAGAGTGAAGGCCAGAATCAAAAAGAAATACGGACCCTTTAATTTTTTCACCATTTACGGGCAGTCGATTTATTTCTTTAATGATGAAATGAAATCGCTCGGTATTGAAAGGGAAGCAGTCGTAACCATTTTCAGGGATGAATTCCAATCAGTGGAAGGAATTAGAACCTTTGTGGATCTTCAACATTTGGAAACCGGCGGACTCACTGCATCAGAACAAAGAATGTACCGAAACATGATTCATCCGGAGCTCAGCCCTGATTTAATGATTCTAGAAAAGGAACATTATTTGCTTTGGAGAGAGATCGGCACAACACATGGTTCTCCATATACATATGACACACATGTGCCGCTGATTTTTTCATCTTCATCCTACAAGCACGAAATTTATGAACAGCGAAGGAATACAGTGGATGTAGCGCCGACCATTGCGCGCATCCTAAATGTTCCGTATCCGGAAAAAGTGGACGGAATACCGATAAAGAAGGAGACAGAATGATTGAAATAAAAGACATCCTGAAACAGTACGATAAAGTAACTGCTGTGGACCATGTGAGCTTTTCAGTGGAAACAGGAGACATCTTCGGACTTCTCGGTCCAAACGGTGCCGGCAAAACAACAACCATCCGAATGCTGATGAGCATTATTGAACCGGACTCCGGAACTATTCTTCTAAACGGAACACCAGTAAAGAAAGTGCCGCGGACGACTCTCGGATATCTTCCGGAAGAGAGAGGACTGTATCCGAATCAGAAATTGCTGGAGACGCTTGTATATCTCGGCGGATTGAAAGGTTTAGAGAAAAACGCTGTAAAGAAGGAAGCGATGGATTGGCTTGAGAGGTTTAGCTTAGGCGACAGACCGAACAGCAAAATCCAGGAACTGTCGAAAGGAAACCAGCAGAAAATTCAGTTTATCATGGCGCTGATTCAAAATCCGGATTTTGTGATCCTTGACGAGCCGTTTACCGGATTGGATCCGCTGAACCAGCTTCTGCTGAAAGAGATTATTGAAGAAAAGCAGAAAGAAGGCGTCACCTTTATTTTTTCAACGCACCAGATGGAACAGGTGGAAAGGCTCTGCACCAACATTTGCCTTATCAATAACGGGAAAGTCCTTGTGGAAGGAAGTCTCGAAGATGTGAGGGCAAAACACCGCAAAGACGCCGTGGAAGTCCGGTTCTCAGGTGATTTAACCCATGATGGCCTTTCCGATTTTATGGATGATCCGGAATTTAACGGCGCTGTGCTAAAAGGCGTTTTAAACAAACCGCCGCGAGATTTTTTGGACTGGCTGAACACAAGGGTAGACATTGAATCCTTTCGGATTGACACTCCGAGTTTGGAGCAAATCTTCATCGAGGAAGTGAAGGCATCGTCATGAATAATATCGCAAAAATTATTGGATGGGAATACAAGATCCGTGTCCGTTCCAAAGTATTCATTTTGACCACGATCCTGTTTCCGGTTCTTATGGTTGGTTCGGGATTTTTAAGCGGATACCTTGCCGATAAAGAAGGAACGGAAACATATGCTATCGGTATTGTGGATTTTTCCGGCCTCGATGAAGAATATTCCGCTCGGCTACAGAAGGAAAATGTATTAGCGGACGGATCACCTATGTTTGCCGCATCGTCGTTTGGAAATGAATCGGATGCGCTTGCAGCGCTTGTGGATGAGACGATAGACGCGTTTGTTGTAATCCCGGAAGGAATAATGGATGAAGCTGTGCCGACCTTTTACGCGCGAAATTTAAGCAACATTAAAATTCAGTCCGGAATCCGGAATACACTGAGCAGGGCCGTTGTGGCGAAACGGATGATTGCGGAAAACATTGATCCAAGCCTTGTAAACGAACTGAGCCGACGTGTGCATCTGGATTTGTTTGAAGTTGACGAAGACGGCGAAATTGAGCAAGGAAGCAAAATATCCGGATTTCTCATTCCGTTCTTTTTCATGTTTCTACTGACGATGGTTATTTTCATTAACGGACAGCTTTTACTTAGAAGTGTCATCGAAGAGCGCACCAGCAGAATGATGGAAATTCTGCTTTCCACCGTAACGCCGCGGCAGCTGATGGCAGGGAAGATAATCGGGCTCTGTCTCCTCGCGGTAACGCAAGTAGCGTTTTACATTATTGTCGGCGCGGCTATGGGCAATTATTTTGAGCTTCCGAATCTGCCGTACGATGCGCTGCCGGCGGTACTTGCGTTTTTTCTTGCGGGATTCTTCTTTTACGCGGCCTTTTACGCAACGATGGGAACGCTGTTTGATTCAGAGCAGGAAGCGCAGCAGTCCATGGGACTAATTTCAATTTTTGCAATGGTTCCAATGATCGGCGCCGTGTATTTCATAAATAATCCGGGAGCGCCTGTAACCAAAATTTTATCATTCATTCCTCCGATTACACCTTTTATGATGATCTTAAGGTCCACCACAGGTGAAGCATCAGCGATTGAAATAGTGTCAGCTTTGGGACTGCTGATTCTTTGCACGTGGCTGATGATTCGTTTGGCGGGGAAAATCTTCCACACGACCGTACTGATGTACGGAAAAAAACTGAGTATAAAAGAAATTTGGAGGTGGTCCCGCGCATAATTTTGTCATTTAGCTGACAAAACTGCATTTTCAGGTTTTAGGATGTGGAAGTTTTCCTGTAAACTCGGTGGCTAAATTTTAACGAAATTCGGAGAAAAAATATGGCAGATAATGTTTCAGAATTCACAACAGAAAATTTTGATACGGAAGTATTGAAAGCGGATACACCTGTTTTGGTTGATTTCTGGGCAGAATGGTGTGGCCCGTGCAGGGCGATTGCGCCGGTTGTCGAGGAAATCGCCAATGATTACGATGGGAAAGTAAAAGTCGGAAAAGTCAATGTTGACGAAAATCAGGAAGTATCCATGCAGTACGGGGTAAGAAGCATCCCGACACTGCTCATTTTCAAAGGCGGAACAGTGGCCAATCAGGTCATTGGGGCTGTTCCCAAAGCTAATATAACACAACTGCTGGATCAGGCGCTCTGATCCGCAAAAGCGATGAATCGGGAGGTTATTATCATTGGTTCGGGACCTGCGGGGCTAACAGCAGCAATCTATGCCGCGCGGGCGAACCTGAATCCTCTTGTGTTTGAGGGAAACCAACCAGGTGGTCAGCTGACCATCACTACTGACGTGGAAAATTATCCCGGGTTTCCGGAAGGCATACTGGGGCCTGAGCTCATGGATTTGTTCCGTGAACAGGCGAAGCGCTTTGGATCGGAATGCTATTTCAAAACTGTGACAAAAGTCGATTTTTCCAGCCGGCCGTTTAAGGTCTGGGTTGGAGATGACGAATATGCATCCGACTCCGTAATTATTGCTACCGGTGCCTCCGCAAAACTGCTGGGACTTGAATCGGAATCAAAACTCATGGGACACGGTGTGTCGGCCTGTGCTACCTGTGACGGCTTCTTTTTTAAAGATAAGAAAGTATACGTGGTCGGAGGAGGAGACTCTGCCATGGAAGAAGCCACTTTTTTGACCAAATTTGCTTCCGAAGTAATTATCGTCCACCGTCGGGATGAATTCCGAGCCTCAAAAATCATGCAGGATCGTGCCCTCAATAATTCAAAAATAAAGGTCGCATGGAATTCCACGGTTAAGGAAATCCATGGAACGGAAGATTCCGGCGTAACAGGAATGACTCTTGAGGATACGCAAACAGGGGAAACAAGAGATGAATCCTGCGACGGCGTATTTATGGCAATCGGGCATAATCCAAATTCAGAGGTATTTAATGGACAATTGGAAATGGACGATGTCGGATACATCATGAGAAAAAATGAAACTACCGCAACATCAGTAGACGGTGTTTTCGTCTGCGGAGATGTAACGGACCATGTGTATCGCCAAGCGGTAACTGCTGCCGGATTAGGCTGTATGGCCGCAATTGATACGGAAAAATACTTGGAAGCAAATTCCTGACACACTCCCGGTTCTGAGCTTTACTATCAAAAAGGAGTAGAGCATGAACCAAAGAGCATCGCTCATTTTAGAGACAGAACAATTGTCTCTGACACGAGGACAGCGAAAAGTCCTCAATATTAAAAAGCTGCAGTTTCATAAAGGGATTATTTATGGAATTGTGGGGCCGGCAGGATGCGGAAAATCCAGTTTCCTCAGGCTTATTTCCGGAATGGAAAAACCTTCGTCCGGAACCGTTCTGTTCGATGGCAAATCATTCAAGTTGAATTGGCTTGGCAAACCTATTCAGAATCCTGACATTTACCATATCGGGACTGAACAGGTCAATGGAAGCGGAACCGGAGAAGTCATTGTTCGAACTGCCTTTCCTGAAAAAGCGGACGATATCCGCAAAAGGCATTTTGATAAAAGCAGGTTTGGGCATATTTGGAAAAGCAAGGTTCGTTCACTGACGGTAGGCGAGCGTTCTGTATTGGCGTCTGTGCTTGCAATTGAGAGTGATCCAAGAGTTCTGGTCTTGGATGATTATGGAGTTTACATGCCGCATGATCAGGAAGCAGAAATCCGGAAGAAAATCAGAAACATGAATCAAAATCTTGGGACAACCATACTTCTTGCATCTCAGTCCGATCATTATCTAAGGCAGTTTGCTTCTGTATTGATCTACCTTGATAAAGGACATGTTTCCAGAATTAGGTCCGGTGCAAAGCAGCAGCAGAAGCGAGGTAAGCCGAATAAAAGACGACAGCGAAGTTGATCAAAGTTCATGTTTTGAAAAAGGCTCTGCATAATTAAACTCACAGCGATCGACGGAAAACCAAATAATGGAACACGTAAAACGTATTTACAGATCGCAGACGGACCGCGTCCTTGCCGGCGTGTGTGGAGGTCTTGCCGAATATTTTAAGGTTGACCCTGCGCTTGTCAGAATTATCTGGATTCTGATCACCTTGTTCGGCGGATCCGGAATTCTAGCTTACATTGTTGCGTTATTCATTCTTCCGCAGGAATACGAGGTGAAGGGAACTGCACCGGAAACTGCCGAGGAAAATTCGCAGAACCTTCAGCCGATTTGGGGAATTTTGCTAATTGTGCTCGGTTTTGTTCTGCTGATACAGCATAGCGATATCGTTGGCCTAGCGTGGCATAAATTCTGGAGTTCGGGATTGAATATTTTTCTTGGACTGTTTGTGATTGCGCTCGGTATTTATATGATCGTGACAAAGAAAAGTGACTTATCAGGCATTTTTGATGTGAAGTCAGCTTATCCGCTGCATCTTTCTATGGATAACAAACAGATCGCCGGCGTGTGCGGCGGCATTGGCGAAACGCTGATGATTGATCCAACACTTGTTCGATTTTTATGGGTATTCGGAACGCTGTTGAGCGCAGGAATCGGCATCATTTTATATATTGCGCTTGCACTGATCTTGCCTCCGGAAATTCCGGTGCACAGCGAAGAGATCAACGAATGAATAAAG
>JASLML010000031.1 GCA_030746535.1 Fidelibacterota bacterium | reverse complement strand
CGAATTTTTCCGCGATCCGTGTAAGCATCAGGATTTCGTCCTGCCGGTACGAGTGGCAGTGAAGAAGACGGTCGCCTTCTATAATTTCGACGAGCGCTTCCAATTCTAAATCAATCCGCGGAGGAATTTTTTCGCGCCGTGATTTACTGTCTTTGTGAAATGCAGCCCAGCGCTGTTTGTAATCCACAGCAGATTTGAATCCGTCCAGTATAATTTGCTCTACACCCATCCTCGTTTTCGGATATCGGTTTGTGGGATCATTCCAATTGGATCTTTTTACATTTTCCCCAAGAGCAAATTTGATTCCCTGCGGCGCTTGATCAAAAAGCAGGCCTTTTGCCGCTTGCCCCCACCGCAATTTCATAACGGCATTTTGTCCTCCGATCGGATTTGCTGAGCCGTGAAGCAAATTGATGGTTGTGAGTCCGCCGGCAAGTGCTCTGTACATCGCAATGTCATCCGGATCGATGACATCGCGCATGCGCACTTCTGCAGTAATCGCCTGCGAACCTTCATTTATAGAAAGCGCCGCCATGTGGCTGTGACAGTCAATGAGCCCCGGAGTCACATGTTTACCGGCACCTTCGATGATATGAACGTTTCCGGCAGGAACAGACATATCCTGAGCGATCCTGATGATTTTCCCGTTTTCTACGAGCATGTCGAAATCCTTCAGCGTTCCTTCACTGCTGCAGGTCCAAAGTGTCGCATCATTGATAAAAATTTTCTTTGGTGCTTCCGGCTGCGATTCTATTCCGTACGCGCCTTCAGGGAAAAGAGTCGTTAGTGTGCTCGGTTTTTCCGGTTCCTTTGATTTGGGTTCTTTCGGTTCCGGATCTGAAATCTTTATTCCTGAAAATGTCAGCATTGTTCCTGCGGGGTCGGAAACTTGTCCCGATATTTTAGATTCAGAAATGTGGCCTGCAATTCTGTGCGTTCCGGGCCTGTCAATAAAATCAAGTTCAACAGTGAAGGAAAGCCTGTCATCGTCCAATACCAGCTGTTTTACGCTTATCCAGTTTGATGAATCCACCTGAATTTCACCAGAAAAGTCTCCGGCCTCTCCGCTTACTCTAAGCCGAAGCGAGTCTGAATCCAGCATCACAGACCAATCGCCTGTCAGTGCCGGAGCGGAAGGGACCTTCAATCGGATTTCACGTCCGCGGATCCACACGGATCTAACATCAGTTTCCGGATCAAAATAATCTCCGTCAACAACTGTCAGATCGCCTAAATATCCTTTTTCAATTTTTCCAATTCGGTCCCCGGCACCCATGTGCTCTGCTGGAATTGTTGTTAATGATTTAAGTAAATCTTCCTTTTCCGCACCACGGTCCAGCATTCTTGCGAGATTCTTTCTAAAATCACGTTTCGATTTCATCCCGGAAGAAGTAAGGGCAACAGAAATTTTTTCGTTCCGCAATTTTTGGTAATTGTCAGGCGCCATATCCCAGTGCCGAAGCTGTGCGGTAGAATACTGAAGCGCACGGTATGGATGCGCCACGTCCGGTTTCCCGGGGAAATTTATCGGCAGAATGATAAATGGATTTGCATCGGCAATTTCAGGAAGCCTACGGTATTCATAACCGTTTCCTTTCAGCCACAGATTTAATTCAAATTCAGATGCGATGTCTGCAGATCTCAATGCATAATTTTCATCATCCGCCCAAAATAGGAATGGTTTTTTCCCGATGACAGATTCCGAGAGCGAAGCCAAAGACAAATTTTCCGAAATAGGTTCATTTCCCTTAGGATGACCCTCCAGTACTTTCGCTGCTTTTTGATACCAGTCCGTGTCTAAAAAAGTTTGCCGAATGAGGGCAATGGATCCAAGCAGTGAATTTGGCGGATTTGGATCGTACCATCCGCCGTATTCGAACGCGACAACGCTACTCACGGAATTTTGAATGGCTGTTGGTTTGGATGCCAATTGGACCAAAGCAGTTTGTCCTCGGAAAATGCCGTCCTGAGGAATAAGGTGCGCGGATGTGAAACCAAGATTGTGAAGCGATTTCAGCTCATCATCTTCCGTATGAAAATAATCAACAGGATTTCTTTCGGCCCTTACTTTAGAATTCCAATGGGCACGCACATCTTCAGGTTCATCATGTTCCTCGGGAGTTTCCACTTCGTACCAGCTTTCGATAAATCCGGGATAAAGATGCGCGCCTCCGAGGTCCACAACGGATGCATCACTTGGAACTGCCATGTCAGCTCCCACAGCCTGAATAATACCGTCACGCAGCAGAACCGATCCGTTTTCGATTGTGTTTCCCGGCTCTGTATGCACAACTGCATTTTTTAGAAACCAAACTCGGGGCGGATTCTTTCGCAGTCCTTTTACCGGTTCAATCTGTGCGCTTAAAAAAGTAAGAATGGTCAAAATTGAAGTAAAGAGTTTCAAAAATTGGGTCCTTTCAGTTGATGCTTTGTGATGTGTTTCGTTAGATATTTATATGCTTCGTCAACCGTGTCGCATGTTTCAAACAATGATAAATCTGACTTTGAGATGGTCCCGGCTTCAACGAGATAATCCCAGTTGACGACATTATTCCAAAAGGTTGAATCATAGAGAACGATAGGAATTTTCTTTATGATTTTCCCGGTTTGGATGAGGGTCAGCAATTCCATGAGTTCATCCAGTGTCCCGAATCCTCCGGGGAAAACGACCAGTGCTTTTGCAAGGTACAAAAACCAGAATTTTCGCATGAAGAAGTAATGAAATTTGATGTCCAATTCTTCCGATATCCATGGATTCCCCGATTCCTCATGGGGAAGTGAAATGGTGAGTCCTACCGATATACCTTTTGCTTCGCTAGCTCCGCGGTTCGCCGCTTCCATGATTCCTGCTCCGCCGCCTGAAGCGATGATGAACCGCTTATGCTTCAGCTTTAATCCTTTGCTCCACACCGTCATCTTTTTTGCTAGTGTGCGTGCATCCTCGTAATACCTGCTCATTTCCAAAGCGCGGTTAAGCTGCTCCCGCTTTTTCTTGGAAATATTTTTCGGTGCCTTGTCTATTGCGGATTGTGCTTCATCCCGGGACTGGAGACGTGCTGATCCGAAAAATACAATGGTGTCAGCGACATGGCTTTTGCGAAATAAATGAAACGGGCCATAAAATTCTGTCATGATGCGGATGGACCGTGCATCCGGGCTGCTTAGAAAATCCAGGTTATAATAAAAGCGGTCTTTGGGTTTATTATTCGGCATGGTTTCGATTGAAAGGATGCGAATTTACACCATTTTCCCAACCTTGGTAGAACTTTTCAATTATCTAAAAGCAACCTGTCCTGAAAATGTCCACCGAACTATCTTAATTTCCTGTAATATCCGCCGAACTAAACCAAGGTATTGAAATGAAAAAAGATTCCAAATCCCTTTATTATAAGGAGTACCTCAAACTGGATGAACTGCTTTCCATTCAGTCTCCGCGGAGCAAAGAACTTGGAAAAGAAGCCCACGACGAAACGTTATTCATTATTGTTCACCAAGTGTATGAGCTCTGGTTTAAGCTGTTTTTGCACGAATTGGATTTCATAATAAAACTGTTTCGTGAAGAAGAGATTGATGAATCCAATATCGGCAGAGGCGTAGCTGCTTTGAACAGGATCCTGGAAATACAGGAACTGTCCATCCGACAGATTCGGCTCTTGGAAACAATGACTGCGCTCGATTTCCTCGAATTTCGGGATTTTCTGTTTCCGGCGTCAGGATTCCAAAGTGTTCAATTTCGCCTAATCGAAAATAAGTTGGGGCTGGATGGAAGCATGCGCCTGAAATACGGGAGCAGTTCCTATAAAATGCCTCTGAAAAAATCCGATGAATCAACAGTTACAAAATCCGAAAATCAACCATCGCTCTTTAGCCTGATTGAAGCGTGGCTGGAACGAACACCTTTTCTTGAGTTCAAGAATTTCCTTTTCTGGGATCAGTACAGCGAAGCGGTAAAAAATATGCTGGCTGAGGATAGAAAACGTATCTCTGAAAATCCAAATGTATCCGCCGATGAAAAAGCGTTTCACCTGAAAGAATACGCCTCAACCGAAGCAAACTTTGATGCAATTATAGATGATAAGGCTCATGACGATCTCATCAAGAGCGGACATCGGAGACTGTCGCACAAGGCAACTCAGGCGGCGTTGCTGATATTCTTGTATAGGGATCACCCGATCTTGCATTTACCGTTCAAATTATTATCGAAGCTGATTGATTTGGATGAATCCCTGACGGCGTGGCGGCATCAGCATGCTTTATTGGCCCAACGAATGATTGGCACAAAGATCGGAACGGGAGGAACAACGGGAAATACTTATTTGTCAAAGGCGGCGGAAACGCACAAGGTATTTACTGATTTTGCAAATTTGTCTACATATCTCATCCCAAGGTCAGCCTTGCCGGATTTACCGGAAAATATCATTAAAAATCTCGGGTTTTATTATTCACCTTCTTCAGATTCTTGATGTGAATTTATCTCTTACAGGAAAGTCAGCGCTCGTCTGCGGAAGCACCGCAGGAATAGGAAAAGCGGCTGCCATAAAATTAGCCGAGCGGGAATCAACAGTCATTCTTTTGGCGCGTAACAAAGAGAAATTGACCTCTGTTCTTCAGGAACTTCCGGGTGAGGGACACACAAGTTTATGTGCCGATTTTGATGATCCGGAAGCCGTCAAAGCTGCGGTAACTGAATATTTAAAAAATGGAAATACGGTTCATATTCTTGTAAATAATTCCGGCGGTCCGCCTTCAGGAAAGCTATTGGATGCAGCGCCGGAAGATTTTAATACGGCTTTTTCACGGCACATTGTTTGTAATCAGCTTTTGGCACAGCTGGTGATTCCCGGAATGGTTGAATCCAATTTTGGCAGAATCATAAATATAATTTCTACTTCCGTGAGAAAACCAATTCAGGGCCTCGGCGTATCGAACACCATACGTGCCGCAGTCGCCAACTGGGCGAGATCGCTGGCGATGGATGTCGGGACTGCAGGCATCACCGTAAATAATGTATTGCCGGGATACACCGATACTGGGCGGCTAAAATCATTGATATCTTCCATGGCTGATTCTGGAAATCTAACGGAAGAACAAGTTCGGGAATCACTCATGGCTAACGTTCCGCTGGGGCGATTGGCAGAGCCGGAAGAACAGGCAAACCTGATAGCATTCCTCGCATCAGAAGCGGCATCTTACATTACAGGAACAAGCATTGCAGTTGACGGAGGCAGGACATGAATTCGGAAATTCATTCCTATCCCCAGATTTCCAATTTAGACCCTGCATATGTTTTAGGTAAAATTTCCGAATTCAGAGCAGAAGATTTTCCCGGCGGCGATTTAACGACTGACCTTACCGGTACAAATGGAAATGGTTCGGCAGATATGGTTTCTAAGTCAAAGGGAATTTTTTGCGGAACGGATGTGTTGCCGTACTGCTTTCCTGAAACATGCCGTGTCGATTTATCAGTGTCTGACGGAATGGAATTAATTCCGGGGACGGTTATCGCAGTTATCACAGGTCCTACCGATTCCCTCTTGGTAAATGAGCGGCTTTCCTTAAACCTGATTCAGCATTTATGCGGGATTGCTACGCATACACGGTCTATCGTTTCGAAAAAACTACCGGACGGATTCAAAGTCCTCGATACGCGGAAAACAACTCCGGGACTCAGGATGTTTGAAAAATATGCCGTTGCTGTTGGAGGCGGCGTCAATCACCGCTCCGATTTATCCTCAGGCATTTTAATTAAGGATAATCATATCGCATCAGCCGGCGGATTGAAAAATGCCGTCCGGCGCGCAAATGATACAAAGACAAACGGTGCATGGATTGAATTGGAAGTGGATACAATTCAGCAGCTTGAAGAGGGATTGGATATCGGGATCACCGCCTTCCTGCTGGACAATATGGATCCTGATACGGTAAAAAAAGCAGTTGCAATTGTCCGAAGCAGAGAAAAAGGCGGCTCGGTGTTTTTAGAAGCAAGCGGCGGTATCACAGCGGAGACAATTGAAGCATACGCCTTAACGGGAATAAATGCCGTATCCATGAGTTCCCTTACGTTTGGATCATCTCCCATAGACATTTCCATGGATTTTCATTCGTGAAGCATATTAACAATTTTATAAACGGCGAATGGGTAGAGCCGGTAAACGGCAGCTATATGGATGTGTATGAACCGGCAACCGGGGATGTGTACTGCCGGTTAGCAGCATCAGGGAAAGAAGACGTTGACCAAGCGGTGAGTGCCGCAAAGAATGCCTTTCCGGAATGGGCAGATACATCTAAAGAAAAACGGTCAGAAATTCTCAAAGAAATCGCTAATGGAATTGAAGCGGAACTTCATCAACTGGCATCTCTTGAGTCCCGCGACAACGGGAAACCCGTCTGGCTGGCAAAGTCGGTGGATATACCGAGAGCAGTTACAAATTTTCACGTGTTTGCCGATGCGATTCTGAAATTTGAAGGCGAAGTCTATACGTCAAAGGAATTCGGTGAAAATACCATCCATTTGGATCCGCTCGGTGTGGTGGGATGTATTTCTCCCTGGAATCTGCCGCTATATCTCTTTTCATGGAAAATTGCCCCGGCAATCGCTGCAGGAAACTGCGTGGTCGGAAAACCGTCGGAATTAACACCATACACAGCCAACGAACTCAGCAGGATTTGTAAGGATGCCGGCCTTCCGAACGGCGTATTAAATATTGTCCACGGAGAAGGCAAGTCTGCGGGGGCGGCCATTACCGAACATCCGGATGTAAAAGCGGTGTCATTTACCGGTGGCACGGAAACTGGCAAATCTATCAGTGCAGTTGCGGCGCCGGCATTTAAGAAACTGTCCCTGGAACTTGGAGGAAAAAACCCAAACATCATATTTGCGGATTGTGATTTTGAAAAAATGATGGATACGACGCTCAAATCATCCTTTTCGAATCAGGGGCAAATCTGTCTGTGCGGTTCCAGAATTATGGTGGAAAAACCGATCTATGAATCCTTCAAAAAAGAATTCCGGAGTAGGACGAAAAAACTTCAGGTTGGCGATCCGACTGATGATAATTCCAATCTTGGAGCAGTTGTATCAAAAGATCATTCTGAAAAAATTCTAAAGTATATTGATCTTGCCAGACAGGAAGGCGGCAACATTCTGGAAGGCGGGAAAAAGGCAAAGGTGAATGGACGGTGCGAAAACGGGTGGTTTATTCAGCCAACCATTATTGAAGGATTAGATGAAAAGTGCAGGACAAATCAGGAAGAAATTTTCGGTCCGGTAGTAACCATCATGCCTTTTGAATCAGAAGAGGAAGCGGTCAGACTTGCGAATGCAACGCCGTACGGGCTTTCGGCGTCTGTTTGGACGGAAAACGATGAAAAAGGACAACGCATGGCAAAGAAGATTGATGCGGGAGTTGTATGGCTGAACTGCTGGATGGTTCGGGATTTGCGTACACCGTTCGGCGGTATGAAGCAGTCCGGGCTGGGGAGAGAAGGCGGCAAGGAAGCGCTCAGATTTTTTACGGAGGCAAAAAATGTGTGCAGGAAATAACCTATGATAAAATCCATTTTTTCTGAAAAAGCACCGGATCCGGTCGGTCCGTATCCCCATGCAAAACAAGTCGGAAATTTCTTATTTGTATCAGGCGCCGGCCCGAGGAAAAAAGATTTCGAATCCATTCCCGGTGTGGAATTGAATCCGGACGGGACAATAGCATCCTACGATTTTGAAACGCAGGCGCATTCGGTTCTTTCCAATATAAAGACCATCTTAGAGGATGCCGGAACATCCATGGAAAATGTTGTGGATGTAACGGTATTCCTGACAAACATGAAGGACGATTTTCAAACATTTAATACAGTGTACAAAGAATATTTCAAGGAAGATCAGCCGGCAAGAACAACCGTGGAAGTCACTGCTCTGCCAACGCCGATTGCCATTGAATTGAAATGCATTGCTGTCATCAAACCTGAGAAAGGAGCATAACATGCCTATTTTGCCGCCAATTAACTTTAAGGAATGGATAGAGGATAACCGCGAACTTCTTAAACCGCCGGTAGGAAACAAATGCGTGTACGAGGATGCGGAATTTATCGTGATGGTGGTCGGAGGCCCGAATTCCCGAAAGGATTATCATTATGATTTAGGTGAGGAATTTTTCTACCAAATTGAAGGAGATATGTTGCTCAAAATAAAGGATGGAGATGAATTCAAGGATATTTCCATCAAAGAAGGAGAAATATTTTTACTTCCGCCAAAAACACCGCACTCGCCGCAGCGGTTTGAAAATACAGTCGGCCTTGTGATTGAACGTACCCGAAAGGAAGACGAATTGGATGGATTCCAATGGTACTGCGAACAGTGCGGAAATTTGCTGTATGAGGAATTCCTTTGGGTTAACGACATCGTGGGACAGCTTCCGCCGATTTTCGATCGGTTTTGGGACAGTATGGATAATCGCACCTGCAAGAAGTGCGGAGAAGTGCAGAATCCGCTCGACTGATATTGTATGCTGACAGTTGATATTCACACCCATATCCTGCCGAAGGAATGGCCGGATCTCACCGCAAAATTTGGTTACGGAGGATGGGTTCAGCTAGATCATTCTGAAGGAGGGAAAGCTAGGATGATTAAAGACGGAACCATGTTCCGTGAAGTTGATCCGAACTTATGGGATATTTCCACAAGGCTCGATGAATGCGCCAAAACCGGAGTGGATGTGCAGGTGCTTTCAACGGTTCCGGTCATGTTCAGCTATTGGGCGAAACCGGAACACACTCTAACGCTTTCGCAGATTCTTAACGATCATATTCACGGTGCCGTTTTCGAATCACCGTCACGCTTTATCGGCCTTGGTACTATTCCGATGCAGGCACCGGATTTTGCAGTGCAGGAGCTCGAACGCTGTGTAAAGGAATTGGGTTTTCCCGGCGTTCAAATAGGCACGAATGTGAATGGTATAAATTTAAGTGGTTCCGAATTTTTTCCGATATTTGAAGCTGCCGCTGACCTCGGTGCATCTGTGTTTATTCATCCTTGGGATATGATGGCACAGGATGATATGAAGCATTATTGGCTTCCGTGGCTTGTAGGTATGCCGGCGGAAACAAGCCGCGCAATCTGTTCGCTTATATTTGGCGGAGTTTTAGAACGGCTTCCAAATCTAAGGATCGCATTTGCGCACGGAGGTGGTTCGTTTCCCGCCACTTCAGGAAGGGTGAGCCATGGATTTCAGGTTCGTCCAGATTTATGCGCAGTGGATTCCTCAATCGATCCAAGCAGTTATTTGGGGAAATTTTGGGTGGATTCGCTGGTACACGATGCGGATGCCTTGGATTTCCTCGTGAAAAAAGTCGGCACAGATAAAATTTCACTCGGTTCAGATTATCCGTTTCCGCTTGGAGAAGGAGAACCGGGAAGTTTGGTAAAATCCCGGACTAACTTCACGGATGAGATAAAGGAAAAAATCCTCGGACGCAATGCATTTGATTGGCTGGGAATCCCAATCGAGGATTTTGCATCATGATTATGTCCCTCAAACTGAATGGCGCAAAATATTCCATTAATACAGAAAGAGGATACGACATTTCAATCCCGCTTCAATTTAACGGTCCGCAGCCAAATTTTTTCGGTGTGGATCCGGCGAAAGCAAACCCGTACGAAAGCGGATCAATAATCGGCGATACCAAAAAAGGCGGGAGCTGTAATTTTGAAACAGTGCATTTCACTCCGCAGTGCAGCGGCACGCACACGGAATGCGTCGGGCACATTGTAGATCAGGATGTCCACATCAGCGATCTGGAAATTGAACCGTTTATTCCTGCCGTTCTATTATCTTTTGAACCATTGATGGATTCCGAAACAACCGACAAATTCATTGATGCGGAAATTTTGGAAAAATCTATGAGCCATGTTTCGCAGGTATTTCTAAAAGCCGTCATAATTCGGACTATTCCGAATAGCCCGGAAAAAATTACAAGGACCTATAAAGAAAATGAGATACCGCCTTATCTAACGGAAGATGCAGTTCAATATCTATTGGAAAAAGGAACAGAGCATTTGCTGGTGGATGTACCATCAGTGGACAGGGCGTATGATGACGGGAAACTTGCAGCGCATCACCTTTTTTGGGACATCCCTGCAGGAAGCCATCAGCTTGGTGACAGTGAATTTTCAAAAAGGACAATTACGGAGCTGATTTTTGTCCCGGATGATGTGGAAGACGGTGAATATATTTTGAATCTGCAGACAGCACACTTCAAATCCGATGCCGCGCCGAGCCGTCCAATTTTATATGAGGTAACACAAATATGAATTTTTCAACAGAACGCCAATTTGCCCTGGATTGTGATACAGACGATTCGCTTGCACACATAAGGCAAAAATTTTCCATTCCGGAAAGAGAAGACGGATCATCGGTCATCTATTTCAGCGGGAATTCGCTCGGATTATCACCGAAGTCAGCATCGGATTTTGTGTTTAAGGAAATGGATTCCTGGGCTGCAAAAGGCGTATTGGGACACAACAGATGGCGGCCATTTCATGAAAACTTGACAGAATCAACAGCAAGGCTTGTCGGATCAAAATCTGATGAAGTTGTTGTTATGAATGCGCTAACCGTAAACCTGCATTTGCTGATGGTGTCATTTTATTCACCGACAAAATCCCGGTATAAAATTGTCATAGAAAAAGGCGCCTTTCCATCGGACAGGTATGCGGTTGAATCCCAGATCATTTTTCACGGATTTGATCCGGAAACTTCGATTGTTGAAATTGGTCCAAGAAAAAATGAGCATACCATTCGGCACGAGGATATTAAATCGTATCTGGAAGAAGAAGGCGAATCTGTTGCCTTAATAATGTTTGGCGGCGTGAACTATTACACAGGCCAGGTTTTCGATATAAAATCCATTACCCAATTGGCGCATGGTGCAGGTGCAGTGGTTGGATACGATCTTGCGCATGGAGTCGGGAATATTCCATTGGAACTGCATCATTGGGATGTGGATTTTGCCGCTTGGTGTTCCTATAAATATCTTTGCGGCGGACCGGGATGTCCGGGTGGAATTTTTGTCCATGAAAAATACAAAAATTTTCAGGGAAACAGGTTTGCCGGCTGGTGGGGACAGAATAAAGAAACACGGTTTTTAATGGAACCGGAGTTCACTCCGATTACCGGAGCTGAAGGTTGGCAAATCAGCAATCCGCCTGTTTTTTCTATGGCGTCTCTAATGGCATCTATGGAAATAATTGATTTGGCAGGAATGCATGCAATGCGCGAAAAAAGCGAACGTCTGACAGGGTACCTTGAATTTTTGCTCGCCGAATTCACACCTGAAGTTGAAATCCTCACACCGGGTAACGCATCGGAACGCGGATGTCAATTGTCCATTTCCATCCCCGAAAATGGCAGAGAAATTTTCAATGCGCTCAGGGCGTCGGGCTACATTGTGGACTGGAGAGAACCGCAGGTGATCCGGGTTGCGCCAAAACCGCTGTACAATACTTTCGCCGAAGTCTGGGATTTTGCCGATAAACTAAAATCACTCATGTGAAACCGGATTCCTTGGAGGGAAGAAAACCAGAAGTAACCATTGTCGGCGCAGGGCTAACCGGACCGCTCTTAGCATCATATCTTGGTTCGCGGGGGATGAATGTTCATCTGTTTGAAAGACGTCCTGATATCAGAAAAACTGATATACCGGCGGGAAGGTCCATCAATCTTGCATTATCAAAGCGCGGACTTCATGCACTGAAAGAGATCGGACTTGCTGACAAAGTGTACGACAATGTTATCCCAATGAAGGGCAGATTGATCCACCAAATTAATGGGACTTTAGATTTTCAGCCATACGGCAAGGATGAATGGGAAGTCATTTACTCCGTTTCACGTGCCGAGCTGAACCGATTTCTTTTGGACAAGGCGGAATCTTTCGGCACGGTTTCCATTTCGTTTCAATTCAAATGCACGGATGTTCAATTTTCTTCTAAACAAATATCGATAGCGGAAGATAATTCTGAGAATCTTAAAACATATTCATACAGGACGCTGATCGGTGCCGACGGATCAGGTTCTTCCGTGCGGTCCGCAATGGAAAAACAGGGGATTGTTTCAACTACATTAGACCCGCTTGGACACGGTTACAAAGAACTTTCCATTCCGCCCGAAGCATCCGGTGATTTTGCTCTGGATCCGAACGCTCTTCATATTTGGCCGAGGAAATCTTATATGCTGATTGCGCTCCCAAATGCGGACAAATCCTTCACCTGCACTTTATTTTTATCAAAAAACGGGAATCCCGGTTTTGATTCCGTTACCGATTCTGAAGCTGCTTCGGAGTGGTTTGCATCAGCATTTCCGGATGCCGTTTCTCTTATGCCAGCTTTTTTGGAAGATTGGGAAGAAAATCCCGTAGGCGAATTGGGCACGGTTCGGTGTTCGCCATGGAATGCAGACTCATCCGCACTGCTGATTGGCGATGCCGCACATGCAATTGTTCCCTTTTTCGGCCAGGGAATGAATGCCGCTTTCGAGGATTGCACCATTCTGAATGATCTCATGCAAAACGGACACAGCATTGGCAAGGCGATTGCGGCCTTTACGGATATCAGGAAAGCAGATGCCGATGCCATTGCGGATATGGCATTGGAAAATTTTATCGAAATGCGGGACAAGGTAGCTGATCCTGAATATGTGAAATTCCGGGAAATGGAAAAACGGCTCGAATCGGAATTCCCCGAAAAATTTATTCCGAGATATTCCATGGTTTCCTTCAATCGAATTCCCTATTCGGAAGTGCAGAAAAAAGGAAAAATTCAGCAGGAAATCATTGGACTCATTGCGGAACGGGCAACAAACGATATTGATTTGGAATTTGCCAAAAATCTGATAAACGAAAGGTTATAATTTAATATGAAGCGTTTACTTCTATCAGCGGGTTTGGTGCTCACTGGGTGTGAAACTTCACCTGAGGAACTGCACCAAAAAGCATTTGTTGCGGATATGCATAATGATGTCATCAGCAGGGCGATGCTTGGGCAAGATGTTTTGGTTAAATCGGAAATTGGCCATACGGATTTACACCGTTTACAATCAGGTGGAATTGATTTAGAAGCATTTGTGGCATGGATCAATCCGTATGAATTTTTACCTGATGGCTCATTTATTCGTGCTAATAAAATGATTGATTATCTCGAGGACTTGGAAGAGCGATCTGCAGGAAAAATTTCCATTATTAGTACCTACCAGGATATTATGGAGAATAACAGAAAAGGGAATGTTTCTGCATTGATCGGGGTGGAAGGAGGGCACGCGATTGAAAACGATCTTGAAAAATTGGAACACTTGTACAATCGCGGTATGCGCTATTTAGGAATAACATGGAATAATTCGGTGGAATGGGCCACATCCGCATACGATGAAACGCTGCACTCTGATTCTCTTGTGTATATAGGGTTAACCGGATTCGGCGCGGACGTAATTCGTACATGCAATGAACTGGGTGTAATGGTGGATATTTCTCACGCTGGGGAAAAGACCTTTTGGGATATCATGGATGTAACCACGAAGCCGGTAATTGCATCGCATTCTTCTGTGTATGATTTGTGCCCTCATTTCCGCAATTTGAAAGACGATCAATTATTAGCAATTAAGGGAAACGGAGGCGTTGTATTCGTCAATTTTTACTCAGCATATCTGGACAGCACTTTTGAAGAAAGAGCGGCGGAGGTCGAGGCAATGTACAAAACCGAGTTGGATTCGATAAACAAGATGTATGGAGAAGAATCTGACATTGCTTATTGGTCATCCGTGGAATTGATGAAAAAAGATATGGCTGAAGCCGCACCTCCGCTGGATATGCTGATTGACCACATTGATTATATCGCCCGGTTGATTGGGGTGGATCATGTAGGGCTTGGTTCCGATTTTGACGGAGTGTCATCTCTGCCGCAAAATTTGGAAGATTGTTCAATGACTCCCGAGATCACAAAAAAACTGGTGGAAAGAGGATACAGTCATAGAGAAATCAGGAAAATCCTCGGTGAAAATTTTAAAAGAGTTTTCAGAGCCGTGACCCATTGATTCGCCATTGAATTTGCCTTCCATTAAAACCTAACTTTAATCCCTTCATGGCCTCGGATTTCAAACTCGCTCCATCCATTTTATCTGCTGATTTTTCCGATTTGCGGTCTGCCCTGAAAATCTGCGATGAAGGCGGCGCCCACTGGATCCATATTGATGTAATGGATAATCAGTTCGTTCCAAACCTGACTCTCGGCCCGCCGATCGTGAAAAAACTTCGTCCGCATTCCAAAAAATATTTTGATGTTCACATGATGGTCATCGAGCCGGAAAAACTGGTGGATCAATTTGCGAATGCAGGTGCTGACGGAATTACGTTTCATGTGGAAGCTTCAGATGATCCGCAGATGGTCATTGATTTGATTCACGATGCCGGGAAAGATGCCGGACTTTCGATCAAGCCAAAGACACCATTGCAGGAGATTGAGCCCTTTCTGGAGTCCATCGAAATACTTCTCGTGATGAGCGTTGAGCCGGGATTCGGCGGACAAGGATATGTAGGCGGTTCAACCGAACGCATCCGGGAACTGCGGGCAATGATATCCGAAAAAGGCCTTGATGAAAAGGTTACCATGGTGATTGACGGCGGTGTGAAACTGCATAATGCCAAAGAAGTTTTGGATGCCGGCGTGGATGTGCTGGTGGCCGGTTCCGAAGTATTCGAATCAGATGATCCGGTTGGCACCATCAAGTCATTTTATGATATTGGGAACTCATGAGAACTTACGCCGAGCTGGATTCATTCGCAGAATGGTCAGGAGAAGAAAAAGACCAGTTTACGATCAGCGTTATGAAGGGTTTGATTCTGGATGCGGTTCGCCATGCCAATTCCGGACATTCCGGCGGACCGCTTTCGTCCGCTGATTTTGCCTACATATTATTCAAGGATTATTTGAATTTTGATCCGGATGACGATCAATGGTTCAATCGGGACAGATTTGTTTTATCAGCCGGGCATGAATCCATGCTGCAATACGCTTTGCTTTATTTTATCGGATGGATGCCGATGGAGGAAATGAAAAAATTCCGTCAGCTTCACAGCCAGACACCCGGCCATCCGGAAGTGGAAATCAAGGGAGTGGAAGCGACAACCGGTCCGCTTGGGCAGGGAGTTTGCATGGGCGCGGGCATGGCGGTTGCGGAAACGGTGGTCAGGGAATTATTCAAAAAACAAACCGAATCAGCAGAGGAATTGGTGTCTCATTTTACATACGTGCTCTGCAGCGACGGCGATTTGCAGGAACCTGTCGCTTTGGGCGCATCGGCGCTCGCGGGACACTGGGGGATCGGAAAACTGATTATGTTTTATGATTCAAATAAGGCGCAGATTTCCGGACATACAAAACGGTCTGATTCAACAAACGTAGCGGCGGTGTTTGAAGGATTGAACTGGCATGTTCAGGAAATTGACGGCCACGATCATGCCGCAATTAGAGATGCCATTGAAAAAGCGCAGGTCATGGATAAGCCGAGCATTATCATCGGAAATACGCTCATGGCAAAAGGGTCCGCCGGAATGGAAGGCGACCATGAAACGCACGGCGCGCCGCTTCCGCAGGATGAAATTGATGCAACGAAAGAAAAACTTGGACTGCCTGCAGAAGCATTTTATGTACCGGACGAATGCATGGATCATTTTCAAGAGAGATTTTCCGGGATGTCATCATCTGTAAAAAATTGGAATGCACTGCTTGCATCGGCAAAAGAAAATGCTGAATTCGATTCGCTCTGGCGATTAACGGTTGAGGATAAAATTCCGGAATTGGTATATCCTGAATTTGAATCAGGATCGAACCTTGCAACAAGGAAGGCGTTTGGCGCTACTTTGGATACATTTGCGGATCAGCTTCCGCACTTGATCGGGGGGTCGGCAGATCTGGAACCGTCTAATTACACAGGTAACTTTGCCAAAACATATGGGGATTTTTTGAAGGATAATCCGGCCGGGAGAAATTTTGCATTTGGTGTCCGGGAATTCCCGATGGCCGCCATGATGAACGGTATGAGCCTTCACGGAGGCGTTATTCCTTTCGGAGGTACATTTCTTGTCTTTGCCGATTACGAACGTCCGGCTCTTCGGCTTGGTGCCATTCAGGATGTGAGGGCGATTCATGAATTTACCCACGATTCCTTTTTTGTAGGCGAGGACGGCCCGACTCATCAGCCGATCGAGCATGCTATGGCATTGCGCGTTATTCCGAATTTCAATGTGTTCCGCCCCGGGGATGCCAAAGAAACGGCAGCCTGTTTTGAGCTTGCGCTGCGCATGAAAGAAACACCGTCCGCTATGCTGCTTACACGGCAGGGAGTGCCCGTTCTGGAGGCAGAATTTGATGCAGTAAAAGAGGGTGTTTCAAAAGGCGGATATATCGTTCAGGACTGTGAAGGCGATCCGGAACTTGTATTTATCGCAACCGGTTCGGAGGTTTCGCTTGCAATGGAAACAGCTAAGCAAATGTCAGATAAAAAAATTCGCGTTGTGAGCCTTACATGCTGGGAATTATTTTTTCACCAGGATGAAGAATACAGGAGATCGATCATTCCGGAAAAAGGCTGTATGAAAATTTCCATGGAAGCTGGAACAACAATGGGATGGGAACGGTTTGTCGGTCCGGCAGGGCTTTCGATCGGGATAGATCATTTTGGTGCATCAGCGCCGGGGAAGGATTTGGCAGAAGAATTTGGGTTTACAGCCGACCAAGTTGAACAAAAGATCAGAAATCATTTAGCGGATCTATTATGAAAATTCATGTTGCCACAGACCACGCCGGGCTTGATTTAAAAAACGCCATCCGGGATTATTTAGTCGATAAAGGTCACGATGTGACCGACCACGGCGCACATGAGTACGACGCCCTGGATGATTATCCCGATTTTATTTTTCCCTGTGCAAAAGCAGTTGCGGCAGACACAGAAAGTAAAGGAAT
>JASLML010000030.1 GCA_030746535.1 Fidelibacterota bacterium | reverse complement strand
TCAGCAGTGAAAAAATGTAATGAGTAACTCAAAACAGATCTATGCCGATACGCTCTCGCAGATTGAGTCTGAAGGGTTATATAAAAAGGAACGCACCATCACAACACCGCAGGGCGTTACCATCCGCACGGAAGAAGGCGGCGAAGTCCTCAATTTCTGTGCCAACAATTATCTCGGGCTTTCTGACCATCCGGATGTAAAAGCGGCGGCGACCGAAGCGCTGGAAACGTACGGATTCGGGATGTCGTCCGTTAGGTTCATCTGCGGAACGCAGGACATTCACAAGGAACTCGAACAAAAGATATCGGACTTTTTCGGTACGGATGATTCTATCCTTTATACTTCCTGCTTTGACGCGAACGGCGGACTTTTTGAAACGCTGCTCGGCCCGGATGATGCTGTTATTTCCGATGCGCTGAACCATGCATCCATCATAGACGGCATACGGCTCTGCAAAGCGAAACGCTTCCGCTACGCCAACAGCGACATGAACGATCTTGAAGCCAAACTAAAAGAAGCGGAAGGATCGCGGATAACGATGATCGCAACGGACGGCGCCTTTTCCATGGACGGCTTTATCGCAAAACTGGATGAGATCACTGCCTTAGCGGAAAAATATGATGCACTTGTTATGGTGGACGATTCGCATGCAACTGGCTTCATCGGGAAAACGGGGCGCGGCTCGGCAGAGCATCACGGCGTGATGGAAAAAGTGGATGTGTTCACATCCACGCTCGGGAAAGCACTTGGCGGGGCGTCCGGAGGATTTACCACCGGCCGGCAGGAAATCATTGACCTTCTGCGCCAGCGTTCACGGCCGTACCTGTTTTCCAATACGCTGGCGCCGGCAATCGCAGCGGCCGGCATCAAAGTGTTTGATATGCTTTCTGCTGCCACCGACCTCCGAGATAAACTTGAATCCAACACAACCTACTTTCGGGAAAAAATGACGGATGCCGGATTCGACATTAAACCCGGCATTCATCCAATCGTTCCGGTGATGCTGTATGATGCCGTACTGTCTCAGAAAATGGCTGCGGCGCTGTTGGACGAAGGCATTTATGTGATCGGATTTTTCTTCCCCGTCGTTCCAAAAGGCGAAGCCAGAATCCGCGTACAGATTTCCGCAGCAATGGAAAAAGATCATCTGGACCGCGCAGTAACAGCATTTACCAAAATAGGGCGCAAACTAAATATCATCGACTGAGTGTGGTTTGGATTATTATTTGAAATAAAATTTGACACCTCTTTTATAGGTACGCTATATTCGCTGGCTTTTTTTAAGCGGATACCACAATAATCCCATTATGAGAAAAAATCTGACACCGCGGTACATCGTTATCGCCCTGGTTCTTGCCTGGGCAGTTTATGCCCTTATGCCGACCATTCAGTATCAATCTTTGTCGGATGAGGAAAAAGATTCTCTTAAAGTAGCTGGCGAACTCGCCGATATCGAGGCAGGTGCCCTCCGGCAGGGGCTTGATCTGAAAGGCGGAATTTATATCGTCCTCGAAGTGGACCTTCCCGCCCTTCTGGACAATCTTGCGATCAGCAAAGACCAGCGGTTTGAGAAAGCGCTCAAAAATATCACAGCTGACCTGAATGAAAATACTGAAGTTGAATTTTTCACCCACTTTCAGCAGGTCGCCGATGAAAGCGGACTTCGCCTTATGCGCTATTTCCATGAACTTGGTTCCAATGATGAAGAAATAATGGCCGGCCTCCGCGAACAGGCGGATGATGCTGTGAACCGCGTTCTGGAAATTCTCAGAAACCGTGTCGACCAATTCGGGGTCTCCGAGCCGACCATCCAGAAACAGGGCAGCAGGCGTATCATTGTGGAGCTTGCCGGAATCCAGGATTCAGACAGAGCAAGAGCACTTCTTCAAAGTACAGCCCTTCTGGAGTTTTATATAGTAAAGGATCCCGTTGTTGTAAACGATCTGTTGCTGCAAATGGACAAAGTTCTGCTGGGAGATGAGGAATTGGCAGATGTAATGGAAGAACCGGAGCAGCCGGTAGTAGAGCAACAATCAGCTACCGAAGATGAACAGGCAGAAACGCCTGTCAGCGAAGATAAATCTGTTTCTGTAAGCGAACTTTTTGGTGAAAGCGATGTGCAAGCCGAAGAGGGAGATTCGATTACCGTAGATGAAAGGCTGTTCGAAGAGCGGCCCTTTTCCGCCTTGCTGAGAAATTTGGGCAATGATGTCGGTGTTCCTGAAAAAAATGTGTATGCAGTGCAAAGAATTCTTGAATTGGATGCTGTTCAGGCAAAACTTAGAAATGTAAACGGGGTATTTCTTTTTGGAGACGAGGCTCTGAACGCCCAGGCGCAGGATGGGTCTGAAGAAACATTTTACAGATTGTTTCTGCTTGAAAGCGATCCGGAAATCACAGGCGGGGTTGTAGAAGAAGCGCAGGCTACCATTGGCCAGCAGGCATCCACAGTTTCAGGTCAGCCGATTGTCATCCTCGATATGAATACGGATGGATCTCGCAAATGGGCGATGGTCACCGGCTCAAATGTTGGAAGGCGCGTTGCAATTGTACTTGATAAAAAAGTGCATATGGCGCCAACCATCCAAGAAAAGATATCCGGCGGCGGTACGCGTATCGAGGGTTTTGCAAATATGAATGAAGCGAAAGACATCGCAATTGTACTTCGGGCTGGTGCGCTTCCTGCCCCGGTCAAAATAATTGAAGAGCGGGTTGTCGGGCCGTCACTCGGAGCAGATTCTGTTCGGCAGGGAACAACTTCCGTACTTATCGGACTTGGCCTTGTTGTCATCTTTATGCTGATTTATTACAAACTTTCGGGAGCTGTCGCAAATTTCGCATTGGTGTGGAATCTCGCGTTGATCCTTGCAATTCTGGCTGCACTGAAGGCAACGCTAACCCTTCCCGGTATTGCTGCACTTATTTTAACGGTCGGAATGTCCATTGACGCAAATGTGATTATTTTTGAACGCATACGGGAAGAAATCCGCAAAGGCAAAACAGCCAGAGCAGCGATTGATGCAGGCTACAGCCGGGCGCTGACCACCATTATTGATGCAAATGTAACAACCGTAATTGCAGCTCTCGTGCTGTATCAATTCGGAACCGGGCCGATTCGCGGATTTGCTACAGTATTGTTTTGGGGAATTGCTATTTCCATGTTTACGGCCGTTTTTGTAACCCGGACCATTTTTAATTCATTCGCCGCGAGGCGCGGACAGAAGCAATTAAGCATATGAGAATTGTAAAAGACACATCCATTGATTTCATGAGCAAAAACCGAATCGCCGCAAGCCTATCCATTGTGCTCATTCTGGCGGGAATTGTATCGCTGTTCCTGAACGGCGGACCGAGACTTAGTATTGATTTCAAAGGCGGGACGCTTGTTGCCGTCCGCTATACGGAAGATATGGATATTACTGACGTTCGCAGCGCAATGGAATCCGTCACCATTGAAAGCAGAACATTTGATTTCAGCAAAGAAGAAATCAAACATTTTGGATCCAATAAGGAAGTGTCCATTCGAATTTCTCATTTTGACGATGAACCGGAAAATTTTTCCCAATCCATCGTCCAGCACCTTTACAAATCTTTTCCGCAAGTGCCGGAAGAATATCAGAATTTTCTGCTTTCCGTTGAGAAAGTCGGTCCGAAAATAGGGACAGAACTGAGCGGAAAAGCAATCGGCGCAGTGCTCTCTGCATTGGCTCTTATTCTTCTGTACATTTCCATACGTTTTGAATTCACCTTTGCGCTCGGGGCTATTGCGGCATTGGCGCATGATGTCATGATCACGGTCGGCATTTTTTCCATCCTAAATTACGAAATTTCTCTTTCCATCATTGCCGCATTCTTGACCATTGTGGGGTATTCCCTCAATGATACCATCGTTATTTTTGACAGGATTCGCGAAAATGTGAAGGCCAGCAAACGCGAGGCGTATGTTTCTGTTGTAAACCGCAGCATCAACGAATCCCTCAGTCGGACGCTTGTTACTTCGCTGACCACCTTCATGGTTGTATTTATCCTATGGTATTTTGGCGGTGAAGTAATCCACTATTTTGCGTTTGCAATGATTGTAGGCGTACTAGTAGGTACCTATTCTTCAATCTTCGTTGCCAGCCCGATCGTGGTGCGGCTGCATTCATCCGCTCCTTCTAAATAATCCCTTCCCCGATTTTGTGGGATCATCTTCTCATGCAGAGTGCACAAGATGAAACCTAAAATTTTATTTCTCTATGCTATGCTTTGCCTTATTTGGGGTACAACATGGGCTGTACTTAAAATAAGCCTGGCTGAAGGAACGCCTCCCATGTTCGGTGCAGGAATTCGTTTTTTATCTGCAGGGATTATCGTTTTCATTTTGCTTTTTCTAAAAAAGGAACCGTTTCCAAAATCGGCAGATCAGTGGAAACTCATCCTCCATTTCAGTATTCTAAATTTTACCATCAGCTATGCACTAAACTACTGGGGGATTCAATACGTGTATTCTTCGGTTGCTTCTTTGATCTGGGCAGCATTTCCAATGGTCATGGCCTTATTTGCACATTTTATGCTTCCAGAAGAAAAACTTACTTCGTTTAAATGGTTCGGAATTCTGATCGGTACCTTTGGCGCTGTATTGATTGTCGGAAGAATAGATGAACTCGGTACAGGAAATCTCCCAATCGGTGCAGCTGCGCTCATTTTGGCTGTGTTCGCTGCTACGCTGCCCAATATCAGACTGAAGCAAAATGTCGGACTCGTTTCGGTTCTCCAGCTGAATTCTATCGGGCTAACCATTGCCGGTTGCTTACTTCTAATCCTTTCCGCAATCCTCGAACCCGGGCAGGTTATGGTCTGGAGCGCTGTCAATATTGCGGCGCTGGTGTATCTCATAATTTTCGGAACGGTGTTTATCTGGTTAATCTATATTTGGCTCTTTGAGCATTTAACCATGAACCAAATCGCTTATATTGCATTTTTTCCTCCGCTGATCGCATCCGTACTAGGCTGGATTTTCCTTGGGGAACATCTTACTTTCTTTGCAATAATCGGCGGAATACTGACCGTTTCGGGAGCGGTAATGGTCAACCTGAACGGTAAAAATCTGTGAGAAAGCCATGAATGCAATTACATCTATTTCTACACCGATCGGCAATTTGACTGTAGAAGCAAATACAGAAGGCGTACGCCGGATATTTTTTTCAGAAGAATTAATTGAGCAAACCGGGCCGGCTGATACTTCAGCAAAAGCCATTGCAAGCAATGCGGCAAATCAGCTCACAGATTATTTCAGCGGAAAAAGGCATACCTTCAATCTGCCGCTTGATTTATCCGAACTTCCTCCCTATCACAGAACAGTGCTTAAAGAAGTTATAAATGTTCCGTTTGGTAAAACGGCAAGCTACGGTGATGTTGCCAATCAAACCGGCAATCCTAACGCAGCAAGGGCCGTTGGCAATGCCAATGCAAACAACCCAATCTCTATCGTCATTCCGTGCCACAGAGTTATCGCAGGCAACGGCGGGCTGGGCGGATACGGTGGCAGGCTAGATCGTAAGGAATTTCTGCTGCGCCATGAAAATGCGTTGTAAACTTGGATAGGATCTGATTATGTGGCATCATTTGAAACGAACCATCTTCACCGGACTTCTGGCCGTCGTGCCGCTGGTTCTGACCGTGTACATATTACGCTTCCTCTTCAGCTTCCTTGACGGCATTACGTCGCCCATCCTACAATCGGTAAATATCAATATTCCAGGGCTCGGCCTGGTGTTAACCATTATCCTGATTTACGGACTCGGCCTGATCGTAACAAACGTGGTCGGCAGAAAGCTTTTTGCCTGGGGAGAAAATATTGTTACATCTATTCCGCTGATCAAACCGATCTATTCAACCATTAAGCAAATCACAAGTGCATTCTCCGGTGCAAATGTTAAGTCCTTCAAGGAAGTCATTTTTATTCAATATCCGAAAAATGAAACTTGGACGCTTGCCTTCCTTACCGGGCACTCTACCAATAAAGAAGGTGTAGAATTTTGCCATCTATTTGTGCCTACAACACCAAACCCAACATCTGGCGTTTATATCATCCTGCCAAAGAGCAAGACTGTCCCTTCCGGGATGACTGTGGAAGAAGGGCTGAAATCAATTATTTCCGGAGGAGTGCTTGCTCCTAAGGTAAATCCTCTCCCGTCCGGGGACGGTGATGAACCATCCGGTGACTGACACCCATTTATTCTACATTTTTCTCGCCCTCCTGTTAAGCTACCTTACGGGATCTTTCCCTTCAGCAGAGATTGCGGGGCGCAGACACGAAACAAATATCCGCGAGCAGGGAAGCGGCAATCCAGGAACATTCAATGTGCTGCGCCTTCTCGGATGGAAATCGGCAATCGCCGTTTTTGCTGCAGATACCGTAAAAGGCTGTCTGCCGGTTGTAATTTATGCTAAACCTTTGTTTGGGTTTTATGAAACTGACATAGCGCTGACATTGCAAATCCTGATCGGATCGATTGCAATACTGGGACATTGCTACCCTCTTTTTGGGGCAAAGACAGGCGGCAAGGGTGTAACTACTCTTGGAGGTGTATTGCTTGGGGTCTATCCTGCCGTACTGCCGTTTTGCATTACCGTATTTGCAGTTTCAGTTATAAAGACGCGCTATGCATCTCTGGGGTCTATTCTTGCATCCGCATCATTGCCTATCTTTCTATTGCTTCTTCCATCCTTTTGGTCTTTACAAGAACCTTCCCTGCCTCTGCTGGTATTCAGCCTACTTATTCCGTGGTTCATTATATTCACCCACAGGAGCAATATTGTGCACATCCGTAACGGAACTGAGAACAAAGTAAATACTGCCGATATATTAAAAAAGAAAGGGGCGGATTAAAATTTTTGTGCGACCGAAAAGTTCAGGTACCGATCTATTTGTTCACCACCATATATCCCCAGGCCGTAATCCAGCCGAAACATTCCCGCCCAAGGCCAATTAACTCGTACACCAGCACCAGTGCCAAGCATCGCTGAATCATCAAAAAGTGATGAAAGACCGTCAGATGCAAAGCCGACATCCACAAAGCCGACAACAGCAAGGCCAAATTCTGTTTTCCAGCGTGTGACAAATTTAGGAATCAGGATTTGTCTCAATTCGAAACTGGAGGTAACCCAATGATGGCCAAACCTGTATGGCTGTTCCCCATTCTTAAACAGGGTTCTGGTTACCGGACGCCAACCTCGAATAGTTGAACTAGTGCCAATATACACTTGGTACACCTCTTTCCGGTCGCCGATCGAAAATCGGCCGGAAGCATTTATAGCCAGCACCAAATTCCTTGCGCCTCCAATCAGTGCTTTGTACATGCTGTAGGATTGGGTCCAAAAGGCACGGTTTCCACCGCTTCCGAAATCGAACATCGTTAAAAGATTCTGATTCATTCGTACACCCTTGGTGGGAGATAAATAGACATCTCTTGTGTCGTACGTATAATTGAATTCCGGTGCAATGTAATTCAGGTCTAGAGTATCCGTAACTCCTAGGAAAGATTTCTTCTCCAGTTCAAAACCTGCAGACATTTTATGATTGTAACCGAAATAGCGTCCAAAGATCATCCGCAAGGAAGTAGATTCAATATCATAATAGCGGTAGGAATGACCAAAATATGCTTTCCCTGCGTTCACTGACAACGATACATGGTCTCCCGTGATCCAGGGGTCACTGAAAAATACTCCGTACAGATCCTGCGCTCCAATCTGCCCGCCTGCTAATAGATTCTGATTTCTTCCCTGAAAATTTCGGATAACAACAAGCATGCCGTAGGACCATCCCAGTTTTTCATCGTAAGCAGGGTAAGGCGCCGGAACGATTCGCGGCCACGATTCGGTTACGTTATACTCAACCCTCACGGAACCGTCCAATTGCGGAATTGTACGCCAACCTACTTCGGCAAAAATGCCGAGATTATCGATCCTGTTGCGGTCCTCCAATGCTATCAAACTGTCCAGCGGAACATCAAGTGGATGCTGAACTTCCCGGCGGATGATATATTCTTTGGTCACCTTCTGACCGACTATATCTATACCTGATACAATCGGAATAGCCGCAAACATGGATGACAGCGCAAGCGTGTATATTAGAATATTTTTAAGCAATTAATGCATCGAGAAATTAGGTTATTGAAACACTAAACTAGAGTTCAAAATCTTTTAGAATTTCTTCCTTTTTCAGATCGATTCCTTCTTCTGAATATACGGCAATTAATGCATTTTGCAGCGCAAGCGATATAGCATGTCCGCTCATCGTGAACATCAATCGACTGTTGTCTAATACGCGAACTGCCATGAATGTATGTTGATCGCTATACGAATGTGTTACACCATTGTAATTCTGCGGTGTCCCGTATACCATCAGAACTTTTTTTCTAAGAACATCTTCGGAATGAATTTTCGGATACCCCGACGCAGTGAGTTCAATAGTTTTGGTAACACCTTCCAGCATATAATGTTCAGCCGAACTTTCTGCCGTATCGTAAATGTAATCCACGTTCACAAACCTTAGTTCCACGCGCTGCCTGTTCAGCTTCGTTGTATGATCAAATTGGATTCGTGCCCGCAAGATTGGAAGCCGCTTCCCGGATTCAAGTTGAATTTCATCTTTCCAATATTCAACACTGCTTGAAGTATCTGGTAAACTGCCTAAAATTTCATTAAGCGGATCGCCCCATTCAGCCCTGAGCAGATCAGCTGTTTTCCATCCTCTGGGTAGCGGTTTTGCCGGCGAACCTGGATAGTCTGAAGAAGTTGTATCCGAAGATGATGGGTCCGGCATTAGCAGCACACATCCCGTACCTTGTACTGCAATCAGCAGGACGAAGAAGAGTCTAATCATTTCTTTTTCGAAGGCGGTGTTACGCCGCGGTGGCAATCCCAGCATGATACATCACGATGCCCAAGTTTTTGCATCGTATTTTTGTTGATTCCCTGTACCATCCGCATCATTTCGCGGGATACTTTTTTTGCTTCTTTTTCATCGCTTGCATAATCGTTCATAACATGGCAATACTTGCATTTGACGCCAAGTTCGGGAACAACGACCTTTTTCATATAGCGAAGTATATCACGCTTTTGCGTGAACGGAAGAACGGTGACGTTCTTAAGCTCTGATTTTGGAGCATCCTGAGCAAATCCGATGGAAGTAATAATAATTAAATATAGGTATCTCATTCTATCTCCTAAAACCACGTGTGAAGCTGAAGTAAATATTCCGGTTTTCCTTTGAAATCGGGGTTCATAGTTTCGCTCTTACGAACCTGGGCTTTGATCTGAACATAGGGAATCGGAATATAATCAATGCCCAACGACAGGCGCTGAATAGATTGGCCAGAAGAATCAATATCCACATCAAACGTTTCAAACTTAAATCCGACATCCAACCCCTGCATGAGTGAATAATTGAGGTGATTATACGATGCCATTGACACATTTTCACCTGCCCAATTTCTGGCCCAGTCTACTTCGGCAAGCCATTGCATTTTCCAAAACGACATACCGCCAAAAAATCCTCTAAGGTTTAAATTGTCTTCATGCATCACCGAACCTCCTGCAGTAAAATGTAGGTTTTTCAGTGAACCCGAGTATTCTACCCTCGAAAACAGGGTCTGCTCTCTAAGGTTCCTTGTAAATGTCAGGCCCCAGTTGGCTGATGCCAAATATGTTTCTGAAACTCCGGCTGTTATGTACAGATCTCCCAAATAAACCGCTGTTTCAAATGCAAAAGGAGCAGCCTTCCTCGGGCTGAAGGGTAGTCCTTCCTGCGGAAGATCATAATCCAGAGACAGGTTCCCGCCCTTGATGAAGGCTGTATGGTCAGCTAACCTCAGTCCGTAGGTTGGCATAGTCTTTCCAAAGCGGATCATACCGCCGTTCGGGAAAATCTTGATTTGCGACCATACCTGATGATAGGAATTGAGTAGGTCTATTTTCCATATTATATCAATTTGTTTGGTTGGTTTGACCGCACCGTAAATGTCGGCCTGCATCGGAAAACCGGCCGTTTGAATACCTGTTGTATCGGGTTCTGCCACAATGCGTTGCAGGCGCACATCCCCTCCCAGCTGGAGATGCTCTGAAATCATGCCGCTATAACTGACTTCCTCAGTATATACCGGCAGCTCTTCTCCTGAAACCAGCGAATTGCCATACTCGGTTCGCAGGCCGCTGCCGGATGGATTGACATGGCACAGGCTGCACGTTTCTCCATTCTTCAGCGCATATCGGGGGACAGACTCTGCCGTCGAAATCATGATGAAGAATGAAAGGATGAGCTTGAATGTCTTTGGGATTGGTATGCGCAGATTCATGGTGCTTCCGTTTTGGCAATTTAAATCGGAATGCTGCATAAAAAAAAAGGCTCCGTTACCGGAGCCTTTTTTTACGAAGTCACTAAATGACTTATTTACGGCCTCTCGCCATTGGGGCGCGAGACACATTTCCACCTTTATCTATGAAATAAAGATATCCCGATTCCCGAGAAACGCCGGCATTTGCAACTTTTTCTGCATTTCCGCCGCCTTTTCCAGCTCGGGCCATCTTGGAACGCCAGACGTTGCCGTCTTTGCCAAGATAATAGAGATAACCTTTTTCTTTGGTAACTCCGGTACGTGCAACAACTTCAGCCATGAATAACCTCCTTTATGGTTAATTAGCTTTTAAGTAAATAGTTGTCTCGACGGTAAGGTTACACCACCGACGGGGAATAAGTCAAGAATTTTCTCGTCGGTGGCTCGACGAGAATAATTGGCTGTTTTTCATGCTTATTTTCACTCCTCGGAAAGTGTAATTTATGGTGCGCCCCGGTAGCTCAGCTGGATAGAGCAACAGCCTTCTAAGCTGTGGGCCACAGGTTCGAATCCTGTCCGGGGTACTTTTCAAAAACGGTGAAGGGAGTGCCAGCATGAAAAAAACGATATCAGCAATATTCATTATGTTTTCAGTAATGAATGCCCAATCCAACGTGGATTATACGACGGAAGTGTATCCAATCTTTTCCTCAGCTGGATGCCTCAGCGGCTACTGCCACGGCGCCGGAGGAAATTCCGGAGGTTTAACGATGGGAAGCGACGCTGCCACGGTTTACAGCAACATTGTAGATGTCGCCAGCGACTGCGGTTCTCTGGATTTAATTGAGCCAGGTGATCCAAGCACCTCTCACCTTTACCTGAAATGCACTACAAGCTGGAGCTGCGGTGGAGACAGAATGCCTCGAAACAATCAATCTTATTTTACTACAAATTCAGGCGAGCTTGAGACAATTCGGGTTTGGATCGAAGAAGGCGCACTGGAACAGGTACAGCAAACGGATACGACTCCTCCAACTCTTGTAAACTTGACAATAGAACAGGATACTCTGGATTTGATTAATGGGGCCGATACCGTTTCAATTATCATTGTTGCCAGCGATGCCGGAAGCGGGCTAAGTACCTGTATGGGGAATCTGCTTCATTCAAATAACACAGATATGATTTCTTTTACTGGTGCATTTACAGCTGGTGATTCTCTTGACACGCTTGCGTTCAACATAATTATGCCGGATTCAAGCACCCTAGGGAACTGGTATATATCTGGTCTCCAACTAACAGATGTTGATGGAAACGACACTACATACTCCACCAGCGATCTTGCTTCTGGAGGGTTTGATGTTGGATTTGTTTTGGTGAACTCAACAGTTGTTTCTGTAGATGCAAACCCGTCTAGTTACCCAGAGCGGTTTACACTTTTTTCCAATTATCCGAATCCGTTTAATCCTGCTACCACGATCCGGTTTGTTATTGAAAGTGAGTCGATCCTTGCAACTTCTCTACTTCAGATATATGATATAAATGGCCACCTTGTGAAAACCCTCGTTCAAGGTGAAATAAAATCCGGGCACTATGAAATCCAATGGGATGCGTCCGACCAGCCTAGCGGTATGTATTTCGTGCACCTTACAGTTGGTAGCAGGGTTCAAACTCAAAAAATGATTCTACTGAAATAATGGATGCAGTTAAGGCATAGCACCATATTATTCACATCTTTAACACTGGCGGTTGCCTATAAACCGTCACTCGATCCAAAACCATACGGAACTACAATAATATCGGAAAATCGGAAAAAATCCTGTGCTCTGGAATCATCATCCTATCATTCCTTTGCGCCAGATTCATTTCAACCTTTGTCGGGTAATAGAACAGATCGCACTGTAGACATCCCGATCAATTACCACGTTATTTATCTAGAAGGTGACAGCATCTTTATGAATGTTACCGTAGACAACCAGCCTTATGATCATACCATGTGGGATATTCGCGATTACGACAATAGTACCTTTCTTCTCTATCCTGGAATCGGGTTTGACTACCCAAGCCATTCCTATTCTAAAGGGGGAATTCTCCCTGCCGGGAATTATGCCCTCTTTCTTTATGATGAATTCGGAACCGGAGGTATTTCCGCATCTGTTACAACCAGCGATGGAACAGTGCTTGCATCTGTACAAATGGGCACGTGGACTGATTTTACTTTTCTCAATTTCACTGCACCGACTGGATCCTACATTGACGGACTGGTTTCTGACGAAATTATTGAGGCACAGACTACTGTGTTAAATACTTTTTACAATTCATTCGGTTATTCATTTTACACTGCAGGTATCGATAGTGCTGTTAACGCCGGATGGTACTACGCAACCGATAGCCACAAATTTGAAACAGACCAATGGGATAACGATGACCAATTCTTAGCCATGAATCATGCTATGAATGTGGATGTGCCCACTTCCATTAACTTTTATTGGACCGGTGCGACTCTCACATCCGGATTGGGTGTATATCCGTGGAGTTTCCCCGAGGATAGTGCCAGTCATGGATTGTATTGCGCCAACTACACCTTCCCCGGGAGCGAAGGCAATTTTTCAGAAGGATATACAGGTGTTCATGAAGTTGGGCATTATTTTGGCTTGTATCACACCTTTGAGAACGGCTGTACAGCTCCAGGCGATGAAGTAAATGATACACCCGAACAGGAGGAGGCAAATTATGGCTGCCCTTCTAATCCCTATTCCTGCAATAGCTATGATGATGTAGGTAATTTTATGGACTATATGGACGATGTGTGTTTAAATCATTTCACCCAAGGACAAATTGATAGGATGGACTGGGCACTAGAAACCTATCGTCCGAGTTTGCTCAGCGCAAATACGATTATCGACTGGGACTTTTCACTTAGCGAGCCTGTAATTGAAGTAATGGGAGCTGATGATGAATGGAATCCAGGCGACACTATTTCTATTGCGATGGATTTTTGCAATAATACGGATGTAGGTCATAACTGGTACCCGGGCGTCACAATAGAATCAGATTCAAGTTTGACTTCGCTACATAGTGGTCACATTTGGTATTACGCTATGTTTGCTGATACGTGTCACACAATAAGCTTTAGCGTTTTAGCAAATTCCTCTGTCATTGCTGATACAATTGTGGCATTCAGGGCTTATCCGGAGGCTTTAAACTGCCAAAATCAGCCTGAGTACTGCATAGATGGTGATACTCTCACTTTTGAGGTACCAATTGTTGTACAGGTTGTTTCTACTGAGCCCGAACATTTTATACCAGAAGAATTTGCACTCCACCAGAATTACCCGAATCCCTTCAATCCAATGACAACAATTAGGTATGACTTGCCACAAAACAGCTTTATGACCATTATCATCTACGATATGCTGGGAAGAGAAGTTAATACACTAGTACAGGAATCACAGACAGCAGGAAATAAGTCAGTCATCTGGTATGGTACCGATACCAATGGAAAACCAGTCAGTTCTGGGATCTACTTTTATCAGATACAGGCTGGAGAGTATCTACAGACTAAGAAGATCGTACTGTTGAAATAACTACTTTTCTTATCAACAGAACGTCTATGTTGATTCAATTCAATTGAAAGTAAATATTAACAAATAATGACAATCTCAAAATACATTTACTTCTTTATAATAGTGATTTTTTCGTCCGATCAATACCTTAGTCAGAATTCACATTCTTTCGAGCTCGAGGGATATACACGGACTTTTCTGGTAGATTTGCCTGATTCGCTGGAAGAGGGCCTTCCTGTTATTTTCAATAATCATGGATATTCTGGGAGCGCCTCGTGGCAAAGGTCTTTTTCATCTATGCACAGTATTGCATCCGACCTGGGTTTAAATGTGATAGTTGTGTATCCAGATGCAGTCATCACTGTTTGGAACAGCGGTATAGATGATTATTGGCTGGCTCCAGCACCAGAAGTGGACGACGTCAATTTTTTCAGTACTATGATTGATTCCATGGTTGAATGGTACGCCATTGATACAAATCGTGTATTTAGCTGCGGCATGTCCAACGGTGGATTTATGAGTTACAGACTGGGATGCGAACTGTCAAACCGAATTCGGGCAATCGCTTCTGTTACAGGAACTATGGCAAGTTCCATTTATACATCATGCAATCCGTTACGGCCTGTGCCTGTTATGGAAATTCACGGCACAGATGATGCAATTGTGCCTTACAACGGTACATCCTATTGGATGTCAACCGAGCAATCGGTGCAATACTGGGTTTCCAACAATAATTGCAGCCAAACGCCGACCGTTGAAGATCTTCCAGACATTGATCCATCCGATTATACGACAGTTGATAAATATACCTATTCAGATTGCGATAATGACGCGGACGTTATTTTGTTTGAAATTGACGGGGGAGGGCACCGCTGGCCTCCATCGATTTGGCTGGGCAGCGGAACCACAAATTTGGATATTTCAGCAAGCGAAGAAATTCTGAATTTCTTTATGCAGTTCGGGCCAGATCCCGATTCAGGTTTTCCGACCGGCGACCTCAACGGAGATGGCGAAACCGATGTGACTGATTTGTCAGTGTTGGTATTTGTGATTATCGGGTTTACCGAATCAACCGATCACCATGTGGAAACGGGCGACCTCAACCGGGACGGCGAGCTCGACGTATTTGATCTGTTACTGTTTTCGGATCATTATTGATCGGCAGCGGAAAGTTTGACCGCTGTACCGTACACCATCAATTCTGCCGTTGTCGCCATGATCATTGATGTCTGAAATCTGACACCGACTATCGCATCAGCATCCATTGCTTCCGCACGCTGCACCATGCGCTGAATCGCCTGTTCTCTTGATTCAGCGAGCATGGTTGTATATTCCTTGATCTCACCTCCAACCAGCGTCCTCAGTCCGGCAAAAATATCTTTTCCGATGTGGCGCGCACGAATCGTAGTCCCAACCACATATCCGATATGTTCTGTAATCGTATAACCCGAAACAGATTCTGTTGTAACAATCTTCATATTGCACAATATACATTTTGATTCAAAACCAATTCAAGTTATCTGTTGAATATTCGCCTGTTTATTGCACTACGCAGCAATGCTTACTGCTTGATGCCCCGAAATGGTTCGTCTTCGCTTGATGCCTGCTTTTCTCTTGCAAATCCTAGCAGAACCAGAATGACTCCGGTGATAATGGCTATCATCGCAAATCCTGATAGCGGGTTACTGAAAACAAAAGATATGATTTTCCCGATTGAGACTAAAATAAATATCCCTATGCCGCCGATAATGAGGTAAGTGCCTATTTCTTTCATAAATTACTCCTATTGTTATCCAAATTTCTCCTTACTGCGCGCTGAATACAATAAAACTTATTGTGTGCATTTCAATCTTCAGGCTCATAAACTCCCTGCATAACAATGACTGTAAGAACCCAAATCGAAACCGATTTTTCGATTCGCTCGTTTAAGGGCGGATATGATGAAAATTTCACCTACATCCTTACCTGCATGAGAACCGGTTCCCAATGCATCATGGATGCTGCCGTTCCCTACGAGCAGATTGAACCATTTACAACTTCCGGTTTGCTATCATTATTCATTACCCATTCCCATCATGACCATACGGCATTTTTAAAGGAGTATACAGCACACCATCCTGACCTAGTTGTTGTCAGCCATCCCAACTGCATAAAACAAGTGAATGCCAATTATCCGCAGGAAGCGGTTGACGGCGGAACTGTTACCGTAGGCCAATTGAATGTGGATGCGATTCACACGCCGGGGCACAACCCGGATTCCGTTTGCTACCGGTTGGAAAATGTAGTATTTACCGGTGATACACTGTTTGTTGGACGCACCGGACGAACAGTCAATTCCGGTGCAGATGCTGGAACACTTTTTCAATCGGTATACAATAAACTACTGACACTTCCATCAGAGACCATTATATATCCCGGACATGATTACGGATCAGTGCCGACAATATCGGTAAGCGAAAATATCAAGATTAGCCCTCTGCTGCAGGCAGAAAATGAAGCGGATTTTATCAGCCGGATGGCGGCATTCGAAGCAAGCAGAGACTAACAGACTTAACATAAAGGAGTAACCATGAAACACTATGTATTGGGCATAATAACCGGAATTGCGATGGTGGCAAGCCTAATCGTATTAAGCGGTTCCGGAAGTGTTGAAGACGATTCACTTAAAGCACTTTTACAGCGGGTGGAAAGCTATATGTCAACCGAAATGGCAAAGGACGGCTCAGCCGGAAGATACCAGTTGCAGAGCTTTACAATTGACAGAACGCATTGGCATTACTTATTGGACACTTCCACTGGAGAACTATTCCAGTTAAAACCAAGCCCCACTCCCGGAAACGGGAAATGGTCTTTGCTCTCGGCGGCAAATTTTGAAAAGTAATCTTCTGTTCCCAATTATAGTTGTATTGGCGCTGTTTGCAGCCTGTGACGAACCGAGTTCCTGCGATGACTGCGGAGGGGGCATTACCGGAGGATACTTGTATAAAAAGGTGACATCTTCCGATCTTGGACAGCTTGGTTCTGTTGAGGGAATTAATCTTGATTCCTGCATTCGGTACAAAATTACCGGCGAAGAATTCGATGAAGAAACAGTCAGCGTTGTCCCCGATTGCTGCTGCGATCAGTATTCGCTTTAGTATTTGACTCTGATTACGTACCAATCTTCGGATAGTCCGAAAACAGCGATCCTTGCCCTGCATGGCTGGTCTGGAGATGAGGATTCCCTGCATCCTGTGGCCAAGACCTTACGGATACCCGACAGTGTATGGTACCTCCCGCGAGCACCCTACCCTTCAAGTTCGGGTACTGGATTCACCTGGTTCAGCGGCAGCGATGAAGAAGGATGGAAATATAAAAAATCCTTTACTCTCATCGATGAACTGATGGATCGCATCCGGGAAGACGGATTTCCCAATGACGCCATATATATTTTAGGATTTTCCATGGGTGCGAGCCTGGCCATGGAATACACCCTGCGCCTAAGCTATCCAATCGCCGGAATTATTGCGATTGCAGGATTTATTAAGGACAAGGATCAATTGGCTTACGATGCAACCTTGGAAAGCAGGAAGACTCCTATCTTAATCCTGCACGGAGAAAAGGACGACATTGTACCGCTTAGGTCCGGGAAAAAATCCTACGATTTGCTTACAAAACTAGAATAC
>JASLML010000002.1 GCA_030746535.1 Fidelibacterota bacterium | reverse complement strand
CTACGTTAAAGGCGATCAAATTGGTAAACAGACCGTTCGAATCCAGTTCAAATTCAATAATCTTTGCCGCCAGCCCGAATCCGTGGAATAATCCAAATACGAAGGTGGAAATTTTTGTATTCGGCTCAATTCCGAACCATTTTTGAAAAGCATCCAGATTATCCAATGCTTTGTACACAACGGATAAACCGATGATTGCATCGATGATATATGCATTGATATGGATATCCGCAAATACGCCAAACAGCAATGTTGACGAATGCCCCACGGCAAAGAGGCTGACATAAATACCGATATCCTTTAACCGGTACAGGAAAAATATGACGCCGACAAGAAAAAGCAAATGGTCGTATCCCGTTACCATGTGTTTTGCGCCCAAATACATAAACGGAATAAAATTCACTCCGCTGATTTCCTGGATGTATCCTTGGTCACCTGTCGGAACGCCGTGGGCGAAAAGGATGAGCGGGAGCAGCATGAACATATAAAAGCGTTTTATCATATCAATTAAGTTAGTGAAAAAAATTTTAATTATACAATTCTGACGATCATCGATACTACACAAAGACCTGCTTTTGCATGAAAAAATATCATCAAATATTATTTATCATTAATCTAAATATGTACGAATGTGAATCCTCCATAAATCCTGTTGACAAAATGTGGATAACTTTTTGTATGCCTGATTTTTTCCTTTAATAAATGGAAAAGTCCACTTTTCTTCTTGACCGCCTTTTCATGGAGCAATATATTGGGCCTGCCAACCAAGTCTTTTTTTCTTCTTTTCACGCATTGCCGGCCTAAGGCGGTTTTTTTAAACGGTTAGTACCACATACCATTTAGGATAACATATGGCTGAAGCGATGGAGTTCCCTTTTGCAGACTCAGATGGGCAAAAGGAACAAATCAAATCACTTGTAGAAGAAAAAGTCCGCGAAATCGAGCGCTCGGAAAACGGCAAACCCGACATTCCCGAAGCGTACACCATCGAAACATATTATAAAGGAGACTCTCTCGGGTCCGATGTACTGAAGAACAAATACCTCGCCCCGTGGGAAAAACATCCGTACGAACTTTGGGTACGCCAGGCGAAAGCACTCGCCGGCGTTGAAAAAACCAAACGCCTCCAAACCGAGTGGGAAGCCAAATTTATGTCTATCCTCGAGGATTTCCGTTTTACTCCCGGCGGCAGAATTATGCACGGCGCCGGCCGGGAAGACATTACCACCACGCTCAACAACTGCTACGTTGTTGCCATCAAGGATGATGATCTGGAATCCATCTACCGCGCCATTAGAGAAGAAGCGTTGACCTACAAATTCGGCGGCGGCTGCGGGCACGACCTTTCGGTCCTCCGCCCCTCCGGCGATGATATTCACGGTACCGGCGGACAGTCCTGCGGCCCGACCGGCTTCATGAATCTCTACAGCGAAAATACCAATACCATCGCCCAGCACGGAAGGCGCGGCGCCAATATGCAGACGCTTCGCGTAGATCATCCCGATATTGAAAAATTCATCGAGATCAAAACCGGCGATGTAGATATGGTAAAATATTCCAACATTTCCGTCCTCCTTACGCACGCATTCATGAACGCGGTGGAGAATGATACGGATTTCGACCTCACCTACGAAGGTGAAGTATATAAAACGATCCGTGCCAAGGACCTTTGGAACCGGATCATTGAATATGCGCACGCCAGCGCCGAACCTGGACTACTGTACTGGGACACAATGAAAGAATACCATAATGCGGAATATTGCAGTCCTCTGGTTTCCACCAATCCCTGCGCAGAACAGCCTTTGCCCGACGGCGGATGCTGCAACCTCGGATCCATAAATCTTGAACGTTTCGTGGATGAAAAAGGAAATTTTATGATTGACGAATTCAAGGAATGTGTGCAGTTCGCTACACGTTTTCTTGATAACGTGATTGATTACAACCTCGATAGGCATGCGCTGAAATCTCAGCAGGCTAATGCTAAAAATGACAGGCGTATCGGTCTCGGAATTCTCGGGCTCGGTGATATGTTGGTGAAAATGGGAACAAAGTATGACAGCGAAGATGCGCTGGAAACCATTGACCAAATTATGAGCATGTTCCGAAATACGGCGTATGAAACCAGCGCTGATCTCGCCCGTGAAAAGAACATCTTCCCAAATTTTGACTGGGACGGCTACAGCAAAAGTAAATTTATCAAGAATCTGCCCAAGCGCCTCCGAGACAAGATTCGCGAAAACGGCATCCGGAACTCCACCGTACTCACCGTTCCGCCGACAGGAAGCGGCGCAATAGTTGCCAGAGTCACATCCGGCATAGAACCAATTTTTGCGACATCCTACATGAGGCGTGTAAAAAAGAATGATGGCGGATACGGAAAAACATTTGACGAATACAAAGTCTATCATCCGATCATTGAAAAATTATTCGGCTCGGATGAAAACCTTCCGGACTTCGTGGTGACGTCCCACGACATTGATCCGTATTTCCGCGTAAAGATGCAGGGCGTAATTCAGAAATATATCGACTCATCCATTTCATCCACCGTCAATCTTCCGAATGAAATTGATGTGGAAACAGTCGGCGATATTTACATCACTGCGTATAAAGAAGGCCTTAAAGGAATTACGGTGTACCGTGAAGGCAGCCGTGAAGGCATTCTCATTACAGAAAAAGATGAAGAGAAAGAAATTCCCCAGACAAACGGCCAGCAGGAGTTCATGCCCGCCGAAGCGATCGAACCGCGCGGGTCCAAAGCGCCGCGAAACCGGCCCGGCACAACCAAAGGCCAGACACGGCGCATCCGCACAGGAGAAGGATCGCTCTACATCACCATCAACGAAGATGAGAACGGCCTGTGCGAAATATTTACAACCATCGGAAAAGCCGGCGGAAATGCCGCAGCCCAGTCAGAGGCCATTAGCCGATTGATTTCACTCGCACTCCGGTCCGGCATTGATCCGCATGCTATTGTAAAACAATTAAAAGGCATCAGCGGCCCAAATCCCGCATGGGAAGATGGGCGACTTGTCTTATCCACTCCCGATGCTATTGGCAAAGCTCTTGATGATTATTTGAAGGACGGACGCCCCAACGGAACCGATGAAGAGCATCCCGGCGCCCAGTTCACGATGGTCTCGGATGCAGAGACAAGCGGCAAGCCCGTAACAGATTTCACATTCAAGAATATTTCAACCTGTCCAGACTGCGGAAGCGACGTCACCCACGAAGGCGGTTGCGTCACCTGCCCTGGATGCGGATTTTCAAAATGTGAATAAACGGTTCATTCATCGATCATAAAAAAAGCCTCCCTTTTGGGGAGGCTTTTTTTATTACCAAAATGTTTCCAGCCATTTAGAATTCCATCAGCTCTTTTTCTTTATGTTCCTGCAGCGTATTAAGCGATTCCACATGCTTATCAGTCATTTCCTGCATATCCTGTTCGACCATTCTGATTTCATCCTCGGAAATATGCTCCTCTTTCCCGTAATCCCGAACATGATGAATCGCATCCCTTCGTACGTTGCGAACTGCCACTCGTCCTTCCTCCACCTGCTGGTGAACCATCCGGATTAAATCTTTCCTCCGCTCTTCCGACAGTGCAGGAACTGGAAGCAGGATCGCCGTTCCGTTGTTGTTCGGCGTGAGTCCGATGTTGCTATCCATAATTGCTTTTTCAATCTCCGGAATCAAATGTTTTTCAAACGGCTGAATGGTGATGAGCCTTGCTTCCGGAACCGTAATGTTTGATATCTGATTCAGCGGCGTCTTCGTTCCGTAATAATCTACTGTAACAGAATTCAGTACTTCAGGATTCGCGCGGCCGGTTCTGATCTTAACAAGTTCCATCCGCGTATGCTCCACGGCCTGATCCATGCGGTGTTTTGCGTCACTTTGAATTTCATCCAGCATTGTGTTAATCCTTCACCAACGTTCCGATCGTTTCACCAAGCACGATCCGTTTAAAGTCACCGGAGGCGTTGATGTTAAAAACGCGGAGCGGCAATTCATTTTCTTTGCAAAGCGTAATTGCCGTCAAATCCATCACACGCAATTCCTGCGTCAGAACTTCCTTGAATGTAATCGTATCAAATTTCACTGCATCCGAATATACTTCGGGATCTTTGTCAAACACACCATCAACTTTGGTGCCTTTCAGGACAACATCCGCTTTGAGTTCGGTGGCACGAAGCACGGCAGCAGTATCTGTGGTAAAATAGGGATTTCCTGTTCCGCCGGCGACGATCACCACACGGCCTTTTTCCAAATGGCGAAGCGCCCTTCGGCGAATGTACGGTTCCGCAATTTGCGAAACACTGATGGCGGAAAGCGTTCGCGTATCACAATCTAAATGTTCCAAGGCATCCTGCACACTGATTGCATTCATGATGGTGGCAAGCATGCCAAGATAATCGCCGGTAACTCTGTCCATTCCTTTTCCTGCTGCCTTAACACCGCGGAATAAATTTCCGGCACCGATGATAAGCCCGACATCCACACCGAGATCGCGAACGGATTTGATTTCTTCTGCAAGAGAATGTGCCCGTTTCGGATCAATCCCGAAGCCTTCATTTCCGGCCAGGACTTCTCCGCTGAGCTTGAGAAGGACCCGCTTATAAACGGGGTTGGACACAGTGATATTTAGGACATTTGCCCGTTAACGCCCATTTCACCAATGGCGTAACGAGTGAAGCGGCTAATCTGGATATTCTCACCGAGAGATGTTACCGCTTCTGTGATGAGATCGCCGACTTTCTTATCGGGATCTTTAATGAACTGCTGATTCAGGAGGCACACTTCCTGGTAGTATTTTTCAAGGCGTCCTTCAACGATTTTTTCAATCACATTGTCGGGTTTTCCGGATGCCTTGGCCTGCTCTTCATAAATTTCACGCTCTTTGGAAATGTCTGCTTCCGAAAGGTCTTCCTGCCTTACGGCTGCCGGATTTGTTGCGGCTACCTGCATGGCAATATTATGAGCCAATTCCTGAAATCCGGATGTTTTGGCAACAAAATCGGTTTCGCAGTTGATCTCAAGTAAAACACCGAGGCGTCCGCCATGATGGATGTAAGAAAAAACAATGCCTTCTTTCGCGGTGCGTACACCTTTTTTGGCGGCTTTGGCAATACCAGATTTCCTTAAATAGTCAATGGCCTTATCTAAGTCGCCGCCGTTTTCTGACAGCGCCTTTTTGCAGTCCATCATTCCGGCGCCTGTTTTATCGCGTAATTCTTTTACTAATGCTGCATCAATACTCATGAGTCTTCTGAATTTTCCTTTTTTTCTGCTGGTTCCTCAATTGCCGATTCTTCAGCAGATGCTTTCGGCTCCAGTGATGATTCTTCGAATGCTGCCTTAGTTTTTGGTTCGGCAGGTTTCACTTCTTCGGATTTGGTCTCACCATTTGCTGACGGTTCATCCAAAGAAGCATTCACGCCTTCTCTAACGGCAATAATTTCATCTGCAATGGCGCCGACGATCAGGTGTATGGTCCGGATGGAATCATCATTTCCGGGAATCGGGTAGGGAACAATGTTTGGATCCGTGTTGCTGTCCACTAGCGCAACAATCGGAATTTCTAATCTTTTGGCTTCCTGGATCGCGGTGGTTTCATATTTGCCGTCCACAACAACAATAACATCCGGAAGGCGCTTCATATCTTTGATACCTCTGTGCTGATCGGCAAGTTTGATCCGCTCACGGTTCAGCATCTGTACTTCTTTTTTGGTCATGTTTTCGTAGATGCTGGATCCTTCCTTTTCAAGAAGTTGCAATCGTTTGATACTTTTGCGGATAGTGGAAAAATTAGTTAGCGTTCCGCCGAGCCAGCGCTCCACCACGTAGAACATACCGCAGCGGTCAGCCTCTTCCTGAACAATATCACGGGCGGCTTTTTTCGTTCCGACAAAGAGTACTTCGCCGTTGCGCTTCACGATTGAACGAATCAGTTCGCAGGCTTTTTCAAGGCATTTAATGGTTTCTTCGAGGTTGATGATGTAGACGCCGTTTTTTTCCATAAGGATGTACGGCTTAAAACTGGGGTGCCATTTCCGGGTTACATGCCCAAAATGGGCACCGGTTGCAAGAAGGTCTTCAAATTTGATTTCCGACATATTACCTCTTCGAAAATTGGAATCGTTTGCGGGCGCCGGGCTGTCCGTATTTCTTTCGTTCCACAACGCGGGCATCTCTAGTTAAAAATCCTGCTTTTTTCAGCGCAGGACGGTACGACGGGCTTGCGGCAATCAGCGCTCGTGCGATTCCGAGCCTGAGAGCTCCGGCCTGGCCTGTTAGTCCGCCTCCGTATACTTTTGCATTAATGTCAAATGATTCTGCTGCTTCCACTTCCATGAGGGGTTGAGAAACAATGGTTGCGAGCACATCCCTGCAGAGATAATCTTTAAAGGGACGGCCGTTTACGGCAATGTTGCCTTTCCCCGGTTTGAGATAAACTCGGGCTACGGACCGTTTTCGTCTTCCAACTGCTACATGGGTATTATCTGACATTAAATATCCAGCGGTTTCGGGTTTTGTGCTGCGTGCGGGTGATCTTCTCCGGCGTACACTTTTAAATGGGACATCAATTTTCTACCGAGCCGGTTTTTCGGCAACATGCCTTTTACCGATCCGGTTACAATTCTTTCGGGATGTGTTTTCATGAGCTGCTGATAATCCGTCAAGGACATTCCGCCGGGATACCCCGAATGCTTAAAATATTCCTTTTTAGATTCCTTGTCGCCGGACATTTTGATTTTGTCGGCATTGACTACAACAACAAAATCCCCCATATCCAAATGCGGGCTGAAGGCAGGCTTATGCTTGCCTCTTAATATCTGGGCGACCTGACTCGAGAATCTGCCGAGGGTTTTCCCCGTGGCGTCGGCGATAAACCAGTCGCGTGTTATTTCATGTGCTTTGAGTGTTTTTGTTCTCATGATTTTCACATCGAAAAAAGCTGACGAAATTAGATAAATATATCTTCAGTTTCAAAGTAATTATAAAGAAAAAATAACAACTGTTTTAGAGATCAGTTATGTTCCCTTTGGTAATAACCGAATCCACTTTTCCCGTAAAAATTTCGCCAATATAAGGTGAATTCTTTGACCGTGAATAAATGGAATCCTCATCGAAAGTCCAGGATTCTTTCGGATCAAGCACGGTCAACTCCGCTTCTGTTCCGGTCTTAAATAAATCTGTTTCAAAACCCATGATGTTCCTCGGATTTACCGTCATGAGTTTTACAATGTTCGCCAGAGTCATTTGCTTTTCTTTCATCAAAACGGTATGGACTGCGCCAAAGCAGGATTCCAATCCGATCATACCGAACGGTGCATTGACAAATGTTGCTTCTTTCTCCTCAATTGTGTGCGGTGCATGATCCGTGGCGATGCAGTCAATGGTACCCGATACGATTCCTTTTACCAGCGCCTTTCGGTCCGCTTCTTCTCTCAGCGGCGGCGCTACCTTAAAATTGGTATTGTAGGAATTCAGCGCAGTGTCATTAAAATACAGGTGATGCGGCGAAACTTCGGCGCTAACAGGCGTTCCCCCTTTTTTTGCAACCACAATATGCTGTACGCTTTCTCTTGTGCTGACGTGCGGAATATGCACAAATGCGCTCGCAAGTTTTGCCAGATCGAGGTCACGCAAAACCATCAGCGACTCTGCAAGTGCCGGATTGCCGTCCAGCCCGAGTTTCAGGGACATTTCGCCTTCATGCATTACTCCGTCATCACGCAAGTCAAGATCTTCCGCATGATTGATGATCGGTTTGCCGAGCATAGATGCATATTCAAGAGCCCTGCGCATCACAGCCGCATTTGCGATCGGAATGCCGTCATCGCTGAATGCGACGGCGCCTTCACGCACCATCGCGGACATTTCGGTAATTTCGGATCCTTTCTGCCCTTTGGTAACGGCGCCGATCGGATGAATATGCACCGGACAGTCCTCCGCCTTTTCCGCGATGAAACGAATGGATTCCGGCGAATCCAGCGGCGGATCGGTATTTGGCATAACACATACTCTCGTGAATCCTCCGGCAAGCGCTGCTCGTGATCCGGTCTGAAGCGTTTCCTTGTCTTCCCGTCCCGGTTCGCGGAAATGCACATGCACGTCGCAGAATCCGTGTGTAATCACTTTTCCGGTGCAGTCTACAACTTCTGATGATGCCGGTGCTTTTCCTTTTCCCACAGATTTGATTTTTCCGTTTACAATCAGCACATCTTTTTTAGCGGACGTCTCTTTCAGCGGATCAAGTACGGTTCCGCCTTTCAGAAAAGTCGTTTTCGGCAGTTTCCTTATCTTCATTCTTCCGCCTTTCCACCGAGAAGCAGATATAAAATCGCCATCCGCGAAGCCACGCCGTTCAGCACCTGATCAAGAATGATCGCCTGTTTGCTGTCCGCAACAGCGCTATCAATTTCGATGCCGCGGTTCATCGGCCCCGGATGCATAATAATGAGTTCTTTTTTATGGCGATCCAGCCGTTCGGTATTCACGCCGAACACATCCCTGTACTCCCGCACCGATGGAAAAAGCCCCACGCCCATGCGCTCCATCTGAATCCGTAATATATTGAGCGCATCCGCCCATTCGATCACTTCATCAAGGTCGTGGCTCACGGTTACGCCAAGCGATCCGATATGCGGCGGTATCAGTGTCGGCGGGCCGCAGACCGTCACATTTGCGCCGAGTGCTTTCAGTCCGTGGATATTGCTCAGCGCCACGCGGCTGTGGGAAATATCGCCGACAAGCGCCACATTCAGCCCTTCGATCTTCCCGAACACTTCCTTAAGGCTCATCATATCTAAAATCGCCTGCGTGGGATGCTCGTGCTTGCCGTCCCCCGCATTGATGACAACGGCATCCACGTGTTTTGTTAAATGCAGTGGTGCGCCGGGATCGGGATGGCGCATCACGACAGCGTCAATTTTCATTGCTTCGATATTTTGAGCGGTGTCCTTAAAACTTTCGCCTTTTTTCAGGCTGGATGTTGACGCCGAAAAATTGACCGTGTCCGCGCTAAGCCTTTTCTGGGCGAGCTCAAAACTGATGCGCGTGCGCGTGGAATTTTCGAAAAAGAGGTTTACAATCGTTTTCCCCTGAAGCGACGGTACTTTTTTAATCGGCCGGTCGAGCACTTCGCGGAACGAAAAGGCCGTATCGATGATGGTTTCTATATCCTTCGCCGGATATCCATCCAGACCAAGCAAATGTTTCTGCTCAAGCATCGACATCCTCCTTGAATGAAAGCAGAAGGATAGCGTCCTCCCCGTCTATTTCTTTCAGCAATACATTGACGTGCTCGCCTTCGCTCGTCGGAATATTTTTACCGACATAATCACCGCGGATCGGAATTTCTCTGTGGCCTCGGTCCACAAGCACACAGAGCTGTATTTTTGCCGGACGGCCATAAGTAAAAAGTTCATCCATCGCAGCGCGGATCGTCCTGCCGGTGAACAAAACGTCATCCACAAGAACGACCGTTTTATCATCCACGGAAACGGGGATGTCGGAACCCTTCACTTGCGGAACTACCAGCCGTTCGCGGAAATCGTCACGGTGAAATGCAATATTCACTTCGCCCATCGGCACGTCTGTTTTGGATATTTTTTTCAGTTCGGAATGGATGCGTTTCGCAAGCGGTTCGCCGCGCGTCTGAATGCCGATAAGCAGAAGATCATCCGTATTGGGATTGTGTTCCAAAATCTCATGGCTGAGCCGGATAACCATGCTTTTGATTTCCGTCTCATCGAAGAGCAGTTTCTGTTTCGGTTTTGTCATGTCTTCTTCCTAACAAAAAACCCCCGGGCAGCTGCTTTCCGCGCTTGCGGAATACAGAGACGGAGGTCTCATTCACTGCCCTTACCGTCTCACAGGACCGGTTTAAAGGGTCGTTTCGGCGCGAAAGTTAATACAATGTCAGAATATTTTATAATGCATTATTTAAAGATTACTCACCCCTATATCACTATTGAGTAAGTTCATTCACAATAAAATCCGCAATGTTCGCATCATCCGAAAAATCTTCGGGGTTCACTTCCAGGTCAATCTTCTCTTTCCGGAACCACGTCCGCTGGCGCTTGGCAAACTGCCGCGTACGAATCACGATATCCTCTTCCATATCTTCCCGTGTCATTTTTCCGTCCAAATGCTGCAATATCTGCCGGTACCCGATCGAATCCAGCGCATGCACTTTTTCGCGTCCGTATTTTTCTTCAAGGCGCTGCGTTTCTTCGATCCATCCCATAGCCAGCATGTTGGCAGTTCGTTTCCGGATTTGTTTTTCTAGTGCATCGGGCGGCAAAGAAATAAGCACCGTAAAAGTGTTCAGCTTGGCTTCATCCGCAGTTTGCTGTTGCTGAAAATGCATCGATGGAGGAACACCTGTTGATTGATAGATCTCAAGCGCGCGAACAAGCCGTTTTCGGTTATTCGGATGTACGATTTCTGCATAATCAGGATCAACCTCCTGTAAGCGCTCTAGCAATGGTTTATAACCGAATTGGTCGTATTCGGATTCCAACTGCTGCCGTATTTCTGCATCCGATACGCTTCCCTCAAAAATTCCTTTCACCAAGGCTCGGTAATACAGCCCGGCGCCGCCGCAGATAATGGGCTCTTTTCCCTTATCACGTATCGTTTGGATGGCATCCGCTACAAGCTCAGAGTATGCTCCGGCGGATACCGGTTCGGTGGGATCCTGAATGCCGATTAAATGGTGCACAATACCCTGTTGTTCATCTTCGGATGGCTGTGCGGTGCCGATCTGCATATCTTTGTATATCTGACGGGAATCAAGCCCAATGATTTCGCCATTCAGAATCTTGGCAACAGATACGGCAGCTGCAGATTTGCCGGCAGCTGTGGGTCCAACAATAATTAACTGTGTTTTCACAGCACGTTCATAACAGCTTGTAGATTATTCAGAATCTGTCCTTTAAATTGAGGTTGTTTGCAAATATGCTTTTATGCCTAATCTAACCAAATGACAAAATAATTTAGCATTAGAATATGACCGAACACAAAACCCAAAACTACTTTGGCCGTGATCTGGAGGCCATGTCTTTCGCCATAAATTATCATAAATGGATCTTAGAAGAATTCAAACCGTATTTTGGTAATAAAGTTGCTGAAGTAGGTGCTGGGAGCGGCAATTTTTCGGAATTGCTGATTGAAAATTTGGAACAATTAACAGTATTCGAACCATCAGACAATATGTATCCATTGCTAAATCAACGATTTACTGAACATCCGCAAGTGCAATCTGTACACAGTACTTTTATTGAAGCGCCCAGTGAACATAAAACAAACTTAGATACTGTAATATACGTCAATGTCCTTGAACATATTAAAGACGATGCTGCGGAATTGTCGCATATCTTTGATGTGTTGCAACAGGGCGGTCATGCACTCATATTTGTACCGGCATTACGTTTTCTGTACAGCGATCTGGACAAGGATTTGGGGCATTTTCGCAGATATCACAAAAAAGACCTCATAAACTTGGCCCACTCATCCGGTTTTTCCGTAGTAAAAATGCATTATTTCGACTTTACAGGAATAGTGCCCTGGTATATTTGGTTTGTACTATGTAAAAAAACAATGATCAGTACACACGTATCTTATTACGACAGAATTGTAGTACCAATCATACAAAAAATAGAACAAGCGCTACGCCCTCCGATAGGCAAGAACCTGCTGATGGTCCTCAAGAAACGGGGCTAAATAGAAAATTTATAATCTTTGCTGAATGCTAAGTTCTTTCAAACCGATGATCGAGTTCATCAAGCGAAAGCTGAATAATAACAGGGCGGCCGTGCGGACAATAGTACGGATGCTTGGTTCCAAAGAGTCGGTTTACCAGGGCTGACATTTCTTCATGTGTTAGCTGATCGCCTGCCTTTACAGCGGCATGGCAGGCAAAGGATGCCGCCAGCGCTTCCTGGAATGAAGCGTATTTTTTCTGGTATTCCTGATAATTGTCTAGCATTTCCCGAATCACTGCCCGTTCCGCGCCCCACGCCATTTCGGACGGAATCGCTTCCATCATAACCGCTGTTTCGCCGAATTCTTTCATCCGGAAACCCATTTTTTCGAGATAGGGCAAAATTTCCAGCAGAACGGAATAATCATCCGGACTGAATTCCTGCACCTCAGGAAAGAGCAGGGTCTGGGCGGCAAGAGCGTCACCGTCAAAAGCAGTAAGCGCTTCTTCGTACAAAACGCGCTCGTGCGCCACGTGCTGATCGATGATCACAAGTCCGCTTTGAATCTGAGAAACGATGTATTTCTTGTGCACCTGCCACATGGATTCAAAATCGAATGCTTCTTCCTGATCCTCACCGCCGGCAAGATTGGTTGCATAGGATTTCGCACGGTCCAGCTTCGGCGGTTCTGACGGCGGCTGGAATCCGATGGAAGACTGGCTCTCATTTTCCGCCGGCGGGCGATCGAAAAAATCGAAACCACGTTCCTGTTGAGAAAAATCCGGAATAGTGGAAAGGATCGGTTCAAGCGCCTGTTCCACTGCTGATTTCACAACATGATAAATCCGCCATTCATCCTTGAAGCGCACTTCCGTTTTCATCGGATGCACATTCACATCCACCTGATCAAAGGGCAGGGATAGATTGATGACAAAGAAGGGAAATTCTCCGCGCGCAACCAGCGATTTGAATGCATTGTACACAGCGGAATTCAGCATCCTGTTTTGGATGAAACGCCGATTCAGGAATAAATACTGCTCTCCCGGCTTTTTTCTCACCAATGTCAGATTTCCGACAAAACCCGTTACCAAATAATCGCCTTTAGCCAAACTTACCGGAAGAACATTTTCCTTGTACAGCGGATCCGTAACAGCGGCAATTCGGTCTTCCAAAGATTCCGGTTTAAGGTCAAGAATGCTGCGGTTATCCGATACGAGTTTAAATCCGTTTTCAGGGTACATTAGTGAAAACCGGCGCACCATATCCACGATCTTTCTGAATTCGGTGCGCTGCTTTTTCAGGAATTTTTTTCGGGCAGGTGTATTGTAAAACAGGTTCCGAATAGTCACCTGTGTTCCCTTCACTCCCGCTGCAGGTTCCGGCTCACCGGCAATTCCGTCAGCCACTTTTACACTGTGCCCTTCCCCGTTAACGCAGGACACCATTTCCAACTCCGCAACAGCAGCAATGCTTGCAAGCCCTTCACCGCGGAAACCAAGCGTTTGGATGTCGAACAAATCATTCGCTTTATTGATTTTGCTCGTGGTGTAGCGCTGAACGGCAAGCGTCATTTCTTCCTGCGGTATACCGGATCCGTCATCCGTAACCTGAATCAGCGTTTCGCCGCCCTGTTCCACCACGATCGAGATCTGATTGGCACCGGCGTCAAGGCTATTTTCCACCAGCTCTTTCACCACAGATGCCGGGCGTTCCACTACCTCGCCGGCAGCGATCTTGTTTCGTAGGTCTTCGGTCAGCGGTTTGATAGGCACGAAAGTCTCAGCCGGCTTTTATCGTGTCCATAGTCTTTGAAAATACTTGGGAATGCAGTGCTTCAGCATTTTTCAACAGATCTTCGCATTTTTTCCGGGTTTCTTCCGTAAAACTATTATCCTCTATTCCGGGAAGATTGATCATGGCATTCATCACGCCGCCGCGAACGGCACCAAACGCCATTTCGCCGGCGACTCCAGCATCACTCACGGAATTCGGATTTCCCTTTTCTACCAGAACCGATGCCATTTTCAGGATGTTCATGGCCGCATCTGCCGTCTCAAGCGGAACGGCTACACCGTTCTTTGCCGCAGCTTCCACAGCTTCCGCTTTTGCTTTCTTTTCATCATCCGATTTTCCCGGAAGCCTTCCGGCTGCCATCATTTGGTTAAATGCTTCTGTATCTTCATCTACCAGTTTTACGAGCCTGTCCTTCAAATTTTGCGCTTCGGATCCGATGGATTCCATTTCATCCTTGGACATTTCGAATCCTTTTTTCTCGTGCGTAAGCGCCGCCACCATGGATGCGAGTCCTGCTGCAAGGCTTCCGGCAAGCGCGGAAACACTTCCGCCTCCCGGCGCGGGGCTGTTGGTTGAGAGTTCCTGTACAAATGCTTCCATGGGTTGACTCATAAGATTCTCCTCTTCATTTTGGACCGCATATTCAATGATTTTTTCTTTCGGATCAAACGGTGCAACATCGTTTAACCCTAGCGACTGAATTGCTGTTTCTACAAGATCGCTTTCAGGAATTCCGGGCGTGTTCCCCTGTTTTTTCAGATAATGGAATCCCGCCTGCCTTATAGCTTCCAGCGGAATGAGTCCGACAAGTTCGCTTCCTGTCACCCGAAGTCCGCGCTCTTCCGCAAGCCTGCAGGCGGCGTCAAACACTTCGTGCACCGGCGATACTTTGTAATTCGTGAAATTGATGGAAATTTGCGCGCGGTTGTAGGTTTCAATTATCCAACCGACGGCTTTCACATCCTTGAAAAGTCCCGGAACCTTTACCGGCTTTCCGTCTTCATGGCGGACAATTTCACCGTCCAGCAAGTTTTTTGAATGCGGATTCGGAATGCGTTTGCTGCGCCCTTTTTCGCGCAGCTCAAATGCAATGTCCGTGGCAAGGCGTTTATCCCGCGTATTCAAATTGATATTGTACGCAATCAGGAATTCCCTTGCGCCGATAGCTGTTGCGCCGGCTTTGGCTTTGAATTCTGCCGGACCGAAATCCGGTTTCCAAGACGGATCGGTCAGTTTTTCCTTCAGCCCTTCGTATTCGCCGCTGCGGACATTGGCAAGATTCTGCCTTTCTTCCGTCTTAGCTGAATTTTCGTACAGGAAAACCGGGATACCAAGCTCAGCACCGACACGTTCTCCGACGGATTTTGAAACGGCAATGCAGTCATCCATCGTTACGCCTGAAACCGGAACAAACGGACAAACATCGGTAGCGCCCATCCGCGCGTGTGCGCCGGTGTGTGTGCTCATATCCAGCACTTCGGAAGCAGTCTTAATTCCGATGAAAGCCGCTTCGGAAACAGCATCGGGTTCACCGACAATGGTGACAACAGTCCGATTGGTGTCCTCTCCCGGATCTACATCCAATAAAGTGATTCCGGCAACTGATGCCATCGCATCGGTGATAGTTTTGATCTTTTTAAGGTCGCGGCCTTCACTGAAATTCGGTACGCATTCCATTAACTGCATGCTATCTTCCCAGGCTTACGCTGTTTAAATATGCGATAAGAAAAATAACCGCAAGTAGAAGAATTCCCGTCCAGATAAGCGTCCGCCCCTTCCGCTTTCTGTCCGGAAGAATCTTTCGAAATAGGTTTCCGCTCATTAAAGAATTCCGCCGGTGAATATGCTCGTCAGTGTCCGAATGATCGGCCCCATTACCGTCCAGATTATGCTGAATCCACTAATCCATCCGAATGCTATCAGGCCAATAAGAACCATCGGTCCGTAATGCTCCATTTTGATGACAAGATCGCGGTGTTCATATGGAATGAATCCTTCCAGTATCCGCGAGCCGTCCAAAGGTGGAATCGGAAGAAAATTGAATACACCGAGCGTTGTATTGATAAAAAGTCCGACCTGCAGCACATCTAAAACGATCATAGGTACTTCCGTGCCTGCAGCCGCCATTTTCAAAAGGATGGAAAAACTCACACCGCAAATTAACGCCAGCAGAAAATTGGATCCCGGACCGGCCAGCGCAACTAGCGTGGAATCGCGTTTTGGATTATGCAGCCTGCCGACATCTACGGGTACCGGTTTTGCCCATCCGAACCCCATGAAATACAGTGCTAATGTTCCGAACATATCCAAATGTGCCAGCGGATTTAAGGTCAGTCTGCCGTGACTGTGAGCAGTCGGATCGCCAAAGCGAAATGCCACCCATCCGTGAGCAAATTCGTGAAACGAGAGCGAAAATAAAATGACCGGAATAAGAATGACCTGAACAGCTGGATCTAAAGACGCAATTCCCATCTACCACCTCGGATGAAATGCCTTGTGCACTTCCGCAAGATATTGTTTGTCCAAATGCGTATACAATTCTGTTGTGGTAATGCTTTCGTGCCCGAGCATTTCCTGAATCGCTCGCAAGTCTGCCCCGCCTTCCAATAAATGCGTAGCGAATGAATGGCGAAAAGTATGCGGACTAATGTTTTTTTTAATTCCCGATTCTGCTGTCCACTTTTTGAGTATTTGCCAAACAGCAGAACGCGTAAGCGGACGTCCATTCATACTTAAAAATACTTTACCATTGTCTAAATTTTTCTCTGTTAACCTGAATCTCATTTTTTTTATATAATTATCAAGTACATCCACTGCCTTGCCGCCAATCGGAACCAAACGCTCTTTTTTCCCTTTCCCCTTTATCCGAAGCACTCCCGATTTATTTTGAATGTCCGCCATTTCCAAATTGCATAATTCAGACACCCTTACTCCTGTGGAATACAGCACTTCGAGCAACGCTTTATCCCTTACAAATGCATCCGAATCACTATTGATCGCGCCAATGATTTGTTCAACTTCTTCAATTGAAAGCACGTCAGGGATTTTTTGATCCCTTTTTGGAGGAACCAATAATTGCGCCGGGCTTTCATCCGTTATTTCCGATTCCACGAGAAAATCATGGTAGGACCGTATTGCCGAAAAATTACGGTGGAGTGTGGACGGAGCCAGTTCCAAATCCGAAAGTGCTCTGATAAATTCTCTGATTTGGCTGTCCTTTACGCGCCTGATGGATGTTACCTTTTTCTCTTCCTCCAAAAATTTCAGATAACGGCTGATGTCCCTTTCGTAAGCCTCAACTGTATTTTGCGCCAGATTTTTTTCAACCCGGATCATGGTGATATAATCCTGAAAATGAGTTTCCACGAAAGGTTATCGTGTGAACTCCTGCTCGACCAGTTCACACATAATGTGGCCGGCGAGGATGTGCCCTTCCTGAATGCGCTGGCAGTCATCACTTGGAATGGATATGACAACATCTCCCATCGGTTTCAGCTTTCCGCCGGATCTGCCAGTGAATACAATAATTTTCATGCCTATGCTGCGCGCCTTTTCCACCGCTTCGATGACATTCCCGGAATTTCCGCTTGTAGAAAGCGCGATAAATACATCACCTTCTGTTCCGAGTGCACCAACCTGCTGAGCAAAGACCGACTTAAAACCGACATCGTTTGCCCACGCAGTAATAAAGGACGAATCCACGGTCAATGATATGGATGGAACACCTTTCCACGTATGATCTCTGAGGCCGCCGATCAGTTCGGTAGACAAATGCTGCGCCTGTCCAGCGCTTCCGCCGTTACCTGCCCATAATACCTTGTTGCCGTTCTTAAGCGATTTCTTCAAAAGTTCGGAGGCAGATTCAATTGTTTCCGCGCACGATGTTATCATTTCCTGCTTTACGTTTGCGCTTTCTTCAAGCTGCCTGTTTATTTCTGCGCGATCACTCATGAGTTACTCCTTTGTATGAATTGCATCTGAAAATGCTTTCATAAGATTTGATGACTCGCCGTTTTCAACAGCGGTTCCCGTCACAATGAAAATTGCTCCTGCTTCCACTTTTTCACGGGCTGCTTCCGGCGATGTGATACCGCCTCCGACAAGCACCGGAACTGATACTTGTCCGCAGATTTCCTTGACCGTTTCATTGGGCACGGATTCCTTCGCTCCGCTGCCCGCTTCGAGATAAATCAGCTGTTTTCCCAAATATTCCGAAGCCAGTGCGTGTGCAACGGCAATGTCCGGCCGATGTATCGGGAGCGGCCGCGTGCCGCTCATAAATTCAACCGTGGAATGCGAGCCGCCGTCAAACAACAAATAACTTGTTGGAATCACCTCAAGTCCAAGGTCCTTCACGATCGGCGCCGCGATAACCTGTTCGCCAATAAGATAATGCGGATTTCTTCCCGATAAAACAGCCGTAAAAAGAATTGCGTCAAAATGTTCGTTAAGCTGATTCACTCCGCCCGGAAAAAAGATGACGGGAATCGTGGAATTTTCTTTAATCCGTTTGATGCGGTCATGGTATTGCCCGTCCATCATTAAACTTCCGCCGACAAATATCGCGTCTGCGCCGGCATTGTGTGCGGATTCAACACGTGCTTCCAACGAATTATCATACTTCCTATCAGGATCGATCAAGACAATGTATCCTCCGCCGCGTGTTTCCGCAGCGCTCAGCAATGACTGATAAACAGAACCGCTCACCGGAATTTACCCCTCGCTTTCAATAAATAATTTATAGCCAGAAGCTGACATGAGGGAATCCAGTTCTTCAGCATTAGATATTGATATTTTTATAAGCCATCCTTCACCATACGGATCGGAGTTGGCAAGCTCCGGCGCATCTTCAATTGCTTCATTTATTTCAAGCACTTCACCGGAAATAGGTGCAAATAGGTCTGCAACTGTTTTTACAGCTTCAATGGTTCCAAACGGTTCGTTTTTGGTTACGTTGTCTCCGGCTTCGGGGAATTCAACAAATACAATATCGCCGAGCTCTCCCTGAGCATGTTCGGTGATTCCCACAACAGCAGCATCTCCGTCCTCTCTTACCCATTCGTGGTCCTTCGTGTATCGTAATTCGTCGGGTATGTTCATGGTATTTTCCTTATTCCTTTTCAGGATTGTATTCAAAAGTTTCTAAAAATCCCGTATCAAATTCACCGGCTTGGAACTGGGAATCTTTCATGATGGCCTGATGAAACGGAATGGTTGTTTTCGGCCCTTCAATAATGCACTCTTCCAATGCCCGCTGCATGCGGTTGATAGCTTTTTCCCGGTTCGAAGCGTGAACAATCAATTTGCCGATCATCGAATCGTAATGTGTCGGAATCTCATATCCTGCATACGCATGGGTATCCACACGGATCCCTTTCCCACCGGGAAGATGAAAACTTGAAATAATTGCGGGAAACGGAATAAAATTATTAGCGGGATCCTCAGCATTGATTCTGCATTCAATGGAATGTCCGCGGAGCTGCAAATCATTTAAATATTCCGGAAAAGATTCACCGGCGTGCATGCGGATCTGCTGCTTAATGAGGTCCACGCCAACAACCATTTCGGTAACAGGATGCTCCACCTGGATCCGTGTATTCATTTCCATAAAATAAAAATCTTTATTCTTGTCCATGAGGAATTCCATGGTGCCTACGCCGATATAGTCCACAGCCTTCGTTCCGCGAACGGCCATCTCTCCCATTGCTTTTCGGATGGATTCATCCACAGCCACCGAGGGAGATTCTTCTATCAGTTTCTGGTGCCGCCGCTGGATGGTGCATTCGCGTTCACCGAGATGCACAACATTCCCCTTGGAATCGGCCAGAACCTGCACCTCAATATGCCTTGGATTCACCAGGAATTTTTCCAGGTAAACATCTCCGTCGCCGAATGCGGTCAGCGCTTCGTTTTTTGCAGTGTCAAATGCTTTGTCAAACTCATCTTCCTTTTCGACATACCGCATGCCTTTTCCGCCGCCTCCGGATGATGCTTTTATCATCACTGGATAACCCATTTCCTTTGCCAGCTTTTTCCCTTCTTCAGGATTTTCAATGATTCCATCACTGCCGGGAATCACAGGCACGCCTGCTGCTTTCATGGTGTCCTTCGCTTGGGATTTATTCCCCATCGAATTGATGGTTTCAGGGTTTGGACCAATAAATGTGAAATCGTTTTCCTGGGCTATATGAGAAAATTCAGCATTCTCTGCGAGGAAGCCATAACCAGGATGGATCGCATCAGAGTTTGTTATTTCTCCTGCCGCGATGATCCTCGGAATATTCAGATAGCTGTCCTTGCCCGGCGGCGGCCCTATGCATACAGCCTCATCCGCAAATTTGACATGAAGTGACAATTCATCAGCCGTAGAATAAACAGCAACCGTTTTGATGCCTAATTCGTGGCAGGCCCGGATAATCCGAAGAGCAATTTCCCCGCGGTTAGCGATCAGGATTTTTTTAAACATAAGATCTTAGATCAATGGAGGCGGATCAGGAGGGTTCAATCGTGAATAACGGCTGATTGAATTCCACAGGTTTTCCGTCTTCCACTAAAATGTTTCGGATAACGCCGTCCTGCTCTGCCTCAATCTCATTCATAATTTTCATTGCTTCAATGATGCACAGTGTCTGCCCTTTTTTCACCGTGTCACCTTCGTTGATAAATGGATCGCTTTCCGGACTAGCTGCTCTGTAAAAGGTACCGGGCATTGGAGATAAAATTTGCTCACCGCCTGTTTCCGCTGGCGGAGCTGATGCCGGAGTCGCCTCAGGTGCTTCGATGGAGCTAGACTGTACTGCCGTTGCTGTCGGCGAAACCGAGCCTTCAATGACGCTGCCGGATTTGGATACACGAATCCGTTTCCCCCAAAAGGTAATATCAATTTCTTCAATATCGCTGTTCTCCAGGATATATATGATTTCTTTCACCTTATCTTTCCACATATGCTTTCCTTAAGTTCGGTAAAATCCGCTTACAATTTTGCCCGCTCAACATATTCACCGGAACGGGTATCAACCTTCAATCTATCACCTTCATCAACAAATAAGGGTACCTGAACAGCATACCCCGTTTCAAGCGTCGCGGGCTTGGTGGCGCCGGTTGCCGTATTGCCGCGCATTCCGGGTTCTGTATGCGTTACTTCCAAAATAACATGTGCCGGCATTCTTACATCGAGAATTTCACTGCCGTCGAACAGCAAATCAACCTCCTGCCCTGCAATCAAATAATTCTTTGCGGAACCGACCGTCATTCCACTTACCAGTAATTGTTCGTAAGTCTGATTATCCATGAAAATGAAATCTTCGCCGTCGGCATATAAAAACTGCATTGTTTTTGCTTCAACGCGGACCAGTTCAATTTTCGCTCCGCCGTTAAATGTTTCGTCTATCACTTTTCCCGATTGAATATCTTTGAGTTTTGTTCGGACGAACGCTCCGCCTTTCCCGGGTTTCACATGGAGGAATTCAATCACTTTCATGCGTTTGCCTTTATGAAACAGAACAGCGCCGTTTCTGATATCTGCTGTAGTCGCCATTATTTTTCGAACTGAGCCAACCGAATAACTTACGAATAAATCCTCAGAAAATTACGGAAGAGTGCTATCGTTTCGCTTCCAAAATATTGTCGTATTTTTTATGAATGCTTCCGCTGACCTGATATCTTTCTGTACGTTGGAAATATCAGCTGATTCTTTTGCATATTTCACCATATCCGCCTGCTTTAAAACCTTTTTCCATTCATCTTTAGTAGCAGATGCAAACGGGAAATTTCCGGAAAACCGTTCAATCTCTTCCGTTGTCATTTCAAGTGTTTTTACAAAAAATGCAAATTCCAGGTATTCCCTGATGATATGCGATAGAGATGTATAATATTCCTTCACAGAAGATTCCCCCTTTTCGACTTGTTTGACGAGTTCCTTTAATTTGCCGAGTGCCGCCTCATCCGGCGGCGCTGCATCCACGAATGGTTCAGCAAACCGGAAGCGGTCAGGGGTTCTGCGAAACCAAATAAAAATTATCAATCCAAGCAATATCAGCATTAGCGCAGCAAGTCCAATCGTTTTCAGAGGAAGTGGTATCTCTACTGGAACGGGATTTTTTACTGGTTTTAAACCGACGGTGCCGGATGCCTGAAAAAGGGAATCTTCGGCGATGGAGGAAAATACAAAAACATTCAGGCTGTCTAAGCGGATCACCTGTTCCAGCGTCGAATCCCGCAGAAAAACTTCAATGGGATAAGCAGGAACAGAATGATAACCCGTGTCCCATAAAGCCAATTTAAATTCAACTTTGTGCATTCCATAGTCATCAACGGAGTGATCGCTGCTTCTCACTTCAAGTGCGGTGCTTCCTTCCAATTCCGGAAAACCCAGCAGCCTGTCATCCGGTGCCGAAGCCGTAACGGTGTAATGGAATACATCGCCAATCGCGACTCGGTTTGTATCAATTTCCGCTTCCGCATTAAGCTGATTCTCTTTTGTTTGTTCGGAACAGCCTGCCAGAATGAAAAAAAGAAAAAGAGGAATAAGGTCCTTTTTCACCAGCAAATTCAAAATCGTTTTTCCCTCATTCTGAAATAATTCATCAGCGGTTCCACGTAATCTTCCTTTGTGGAAATCGGTATAATGTCAAATCTGCTTTTTCTGCATGCATCCATGAATTCAGTTTTATTCATTTCCCGAAGTTCTTTAACTGCTTTTCTATCTGCTGCCGATCCGGTATCTACCCAAAAAACATCATTTGTTTCCGGATCCTTCACCTTTACCATGCCGATGTCGGGAATATCCTCTTCCGCAGGATCGTGTATCTGCACGCCAATTAAATCATGCTTTCTATTTGCTACTTTGAGTGATCTCCAATACCCCTCATTCATGAAATCCGAAATGAGAAAGACAACTGATCTTCGTTTTGCGGTGTGCAGTAAAAAATCAAGAGCGTTTCCGAGCGATGTTCCTTTTTTCTCCGGAGTGAAATACAATATTTCCCGAATGACACGAAGAATGTGGGACCGGCCTTTTTTAGGTGGAATGTACTTTTCTACTTCATCGGTGAAGAAAATAACACCAACCTTATCATTGTTCTTTATTGCTGAAAAACCGAGTACGGCAGCGAGTTCTGCCGCAAGCTCTGTTTTGAGCTTTGATGCTGTTCCGAACTGTCCAGAAGCGCTCATGTCCACCATTAGGATGACCGTAAGTTCACGTTCCTCTTCAAAAATTTTAATAAACGGATCGCCGGTTCGTGCAGTTACATTCCAATCTATCAGTCTGATATCATCCCCCGGGACATATTCGCGCACCTCTGAAAAAGACATCCCCCTTCCTTTAAAAACAGAGTGATATTCGCCGCTGAAAAGATCGTTCACGAGCCCGCGGGTTCGGATTTCGATTCTTCGGACTTTTTTGATGATTTCCCGGGGAATCATACCGCCCGGATTCAGGGAATAACGACAGTCTCCAAAAGGCGCTGGATCATGTCTTCGGTTGAAATTTCTTCTGCTTCCGCTTCAAAATTCAAAATAATGCGGTGCCGCAAAACATCCATGGCAATGTATCGGACATCCTCCGGCGTAATGTATCCTCTGTGTTCGAGAAAAGCCCTCGCCTTTGCGGCAAGAATAAGGTTAATCGTTGCTCTTGGTGAAGCGCCGTATTCAATCAAACCTTCCAGATCGGCCAGTCCCGCTTCTTCAGGATCCCGCGTGGCAAAAACCAGATTCAGAACATATTCCTCCACTTTTTCATCAACATAAATTTCATCCAGAAGCGATTGAGTCTTCAAAACTGCATCGGGTGTAATTACCGGTTTTACGGGTTCAGCGGCTTCAGTTTTTGCTGATTTCCTCAGAATGACGCGCTCTTCCTCTTTGGTTGGATAATCCACCTTTAGCTTCAGCATGAATCGGTCCACCTGTGCCTCAGGCAATGGATAAGTGCCTTCCTGCTCAATTGGATTCTGCGTTGCTAACACCAGAAAAGGTTTATCAAGAATATAGGATTTTTCCCCAATGGTGATCTGCCTTTCCTGCATTGCTTCCAACAAAGCGCTTTGTACTTTGGAAGGCGCCCTGTTGATTTCATCCGCTAAAATGATATTTGAAAAAATCGGACCTTTCCGAGTTTCAAAGGATCCTGACTTCTGATTGTAGATAAGGGTTCCAAGCAAATCGGCCGGCAGCATGTCGGGTGTAAACTGGATGCGCTGAAATTTTGTATCGATAAGCTGGGCAATGGTTTTAACCGTCAGCGTTTTTGCAAGTCCCGGGACGCCTTCCAGAAGTATATGCCCGTTCGCAAGGAGGCTGATGATAATTTTATTGACCAGTTCATCCTGGCCGACAATAACCTGCGACAGGCCTTTTTTCAAATCATCTACAAAGCCCGAATGCGCAGATATTTTTTCGTTGATCTCGGATAAACTGAATTCTGACATTATGATTTCAGATCAGGAAGCGACTTTTTTCAGAACGGGAATCTGGTTGATATCCTTACCGAGGTACTGCAATTCGAAATTTACATCCTTTACAAGGTTATGGTCAGGGTACTGCTCTAAGAATCGTGAATACTCTATCTTCGCATTATCTAGGTCATTGATATAATTAGCAAAGATAAAGCCAATTAAAAACTGTGCATTGGCATCCATTCCGCTGCCCTGATGCAATTCCACAACCTTCCTGTATGCTGTAATGGCTGATTGGAAATCTTTCATATTATTCATATAAATATCACCTACAAAATAGCGGGACTTTGCAACAAGTTCATGCTCAGGATATTTATTTACCAGCGTTTCCAAATCCTCCAGCGCTCCCGGAAAATTTTTCACGTTTCGTTTGCTTTCTGCACGGGCAAACAATTCTTCTGCAGTCAACGGTTTGGCGCAGTTCCAAGACGTCAGTACAAGTGTAGCTGCTGCCAGTAAAATGGTTGTATTTTTCATATACCTCTCAAAAAAGTTCGTGAATTTATTCGTACTATCCTCCGCTCGCAAGAGGGATTTCTTGCTTATACTACGCCGATTGCTACAGGTTCCTAGAAGGCGTACAATACACCTAGATGTATTTTCCATTTGCTGGGATCGCTCATCTGACGCGCATAATCCAGCCTGACTGGTCCTAAAGGAGTTTTGATAGTAAAGCCAAATCCGCTGTCCCAGCTCATACCGGTAAATGAATTCCAATCATGTAGATTACTCAATTTGCCCCCGTCCAGAAATAATACTCCGCCAAACAAGCCGTACAGCGGAAATCGGAATTCAGTGTTTATGATAATTCGATGAGTTTCACCTTTTGGAACTGTAGTTCCCGATGAATCTGTTTCAACTGCAAATTCCAAGGGATCCCATGCCCTTAGGTTAGTGCTGCCGCCAAGATAAAATTTATCATACAAAATATGTTCATATTGCTCGTCATTCTCATCCCATCCTTTCAGAATTCCAATATTACCGCGAACAGCAAAAACAGAATTAGTAAATAGGCTGATATAATTTCTTCCGTCAATTTCCATTTTAATAAATTCCCTGTTGCCGCCTAAAATGCCGCCAGTGCCGTTCAGCCTAACCGATACAATGGATCCTTTTGAAGGGAAGAAGGGATGATTTGTTTTGTCCAGTCTGTAATGAATATCCACTTTCCGCTGCTCCACATTTTCTATGATTTCCTCCGGTTCTACAAATTTTTCCCATTTCAGGCTGAAGTCTATATAGCTTCTATCACCAAATTTATGGATTGTCGATATCTGGGCTCCGTACCTGAGAATAAATGGTCCTTCCAAATTCGCAAAATTCTTAAATAAATGGAAAAATCCTTTCAGGCGTGTCGGTATTCTTACTGGGCCAATCCACTGATTCAACAGATTTGCATCAATGCGCATCCGCGGATAATTAAATTTCTCTTCCAAAGGTAATTCAGCTGAAATGTTGGAGCTGAGTCTATTGCTAGATCCGAACAGGCTCCTGTTAAGCCATTCCAGATTTCCGCCAAGGCCCGGGACAGGAAGGAGTCCATCGCTAATCTCAATCTTATCAAACCCGCCGTCTGATTGAATGGCCCGTTTATCTTTAAAAGATTTTACCTGAACCTTTACCGTAATAGCGGAATCAGTAGGTGTACCCAAGACCGGTACAATGCTTGATGATGAAAATAGCCCTGTTTCGAGGATTCTTCTTTTGGAATCATCAATTGCTTTTTTTGTGTAATAATCTCCAGGCTCAAAAACCAACTCCCTTGATACCAGCGCAATGTCGGAAGAATCAATTTCAACAAACGTGATTCTTTCAATGGATACATCCGGCCCCTCCACAACTTTCAGAACAGCATTCACCGAATCTTTGATATCAGGAATAAAATCGAAGGATACATACAATTTGCTGTGATGCTGATACAATTCCTCCAGCGCCGGCATTTCAGCGTTGATCCGAACAGGATTGAACGGTTTCCCTATCTTGAGTCCTAATTGATCTGTTATGTTATCATCAGAGATTGCCTCATTTCCCCTTACATCAATGGAGTTCAATAAATACTGTTTCCCCTCATTGATGGTGTAATAAAGCGTTGCCCTATCTTCCTCAATTGTGAATGAATCTCGAACAGATGCTGCTAAAAATCCGTTTGATACATAATATGTTTTTAGTGAAATGGCGTCTAGTTTTTGGATGCGGGGATCAAATTCTTTATAGGAAAAGAGCCACGGTTCTTGCAGTTCCAGAACCGAAAGCAATTGCTTCGCTTTGAGAGACGCATTCCCGTGGAATTCCACCTTTGTCACATAGGCAGACGGCTGCGTTGACCATCCGAAATTCGAAAGTACCAGCAGAGCCCAAAGTCCCGCTTTGATGCGAATCATGGGATGGTCTTAGTAAGAGTACCGGAGACGGTATTTAACACTCATGAAACCTTCTTCATCTACGCTGCCCACGAGGGAAAAATACGGATTTAATTTCAATTCTACACCCATCTTACTCTGATTTGGATTTACCAGAGAAAATGACCGTTTATAGGAATAATTAAGCGAAAGATTATCAGAAATTTTTCGTTCAGCTTTGATGGTGAATTCTTCATCACTTTCAGGATTTATCAAACTTCCCATGCCGGTGACACTTACATCATCAACAAGTCCCATATCTTCGATACCGCTTATTTTAAATAAATTCTTTTCGAGCTGGCTTTCCAAATATGCGCCTAAGATCGTTTGTGCTTGCGCTCCAAATCCTTCGGAGGAAATTTCCTGATCCTCGAACCGGCGATGAAACGTTAGAAGTTCCAGAATATCGCTTTGGGAAAACCCGCTTGCTGACTCTAAATACAGATCCGGATTTTCCAGCGGGCCTACTAGCGTAATGCTGATTTCTTCCTTCCCGATCGTTGTAGATGCTGATATATCCATGGTGGGATGAAATCCCTTACCATCAAAAACAAGCGGCCCTCGTAGTTCCTTGAATACATCGTGGTAATAGTAAAATTTTCCATCACTAACCATCAATTCTCCCGAAAAATCCGAATCTGATTCACCAAATTTCGAAATAGAAATATCCCCGGTTACGATCGCATCCACTTGGCTATTTTGGAGCAAAAATTCCTGCTGAATCGGAAAATGAATCTGATAATGTGTTATGACCCTGCCGGGCTCAGATGCAACCGATGCAACGGCTGAAGAAGTGAATTCTTTTCGGATGACTCCCTCTTTGGGGGCAATATCGCCTGAAATCAAAATCGTATCGCGGCCTGAGACTTCCAGGTCTAAATCAACAATTCCTTCGATATCACCGAACAGTGTTTTGAAATACACATCTGAACCCGTCAATTCAATATCGTATTTTGGCTTGAAAAAAGAATCTAGGTTCAAGTTTCCTGACAAGGCCAGATTCGGACTTTGTGATCCTTCTTTAACCATCACTGCATCGAAATACCGAATTTCAAATACATTTTCAGTAAGAATGGCAGAAGCATTAGCGACTACAATCGGTTTCTGTAACATTACAGGATACATAGCTGCATCTGTACCAGATAAATAACCGTCTCTCATAATTGCATCGGGAAACCCGCGGATAATGAGGCCGATGTCAAAGGATCCCGTAATGGAATCAATGCTGCTGATGTAGGGAGAAAGGAAATTGAGAGCGCCAACCGAACCTTCCGTCGAAATATGCATGGAATCGGATCGTATGAATGTCCCAAAACTCTCAGAGCCGATATTCAAATCCATGGGCAGGTAGCCGCTTCCAGAAAGTAAATTTTCTCTATAATTTGATGTATAATTGTCAAACACCAGCCTTCGTCCCGTATATTCCGCTTTACCCTGTACCTGTCCGAGCGGAATCAGATCGTAATAACAATCCGTAATATCAAGGTCAAAATGAAATTGAGTGCTTTCAGTATTGCCTCCGAATTTCCAAATACCCGTTGCCAATCCTTTGATCGGCATTCCATTAAGCAGCAGTTTTGAAACAAGAGGCATTGCAATCTGGTCCAATTGTGCAATCAGTTTAATATCCAGTGGCTCATCCCGATGTTCTGGGAGAGGAAATTCTCCATTCACGTTTAGCGATGTCCTGCCATTCTCTTCCATTTGAAAGCGCTCAATTGAAAAGGTTCTGTCTTTGTACTCAACAGAAAGATCCAAATTGTCATAGGGATGATCAAAGAATGTTCCATTCTTTATGGATCCGTTCAGCATGAACTGCGTTCGCAATGAATCCATGCTGAACACAGCTTTTCCAAAAGCAATGCCCGTTATTGGAAAATCCTGCATACCCAAAATGGATTGAACAATATCTGCATCTATGTTGGAAAGGTTCAGCTTGCCGTCTAGAGAATCTCCGCGATAAAATTCTCCTTTCATAATACCGTCATCAATATGAATCTCGAACGGATCGAGCTTTATATCATCTTCAATAAAATGAATAACAAGCGGCTTTGTGCTGGCAAGATAATGGCCACGGTAAGCAAACTGAATGCGGTCCAGCTTTGCTATTTCACCAATTGAAACAGATCCCGATAGTTGTAGAAAATCTTCTCCGTCTTTGAATTCCAAACGAGACAGTTTCCATGCTTCTGATTGGAACTGCACATCAACGGCACCATTATCAAAGCCATATTCGTTCCATGTTCCTTTGCCAATATCCATTTGAAGCCAACCACTGGAAAAATCCCAAATACGGTTGATTTGACAGGTCATTTCGGCGTATTCCAAATGCGTATTCCGGAATCCTATATTTTGGCATATAAGATCGCCCTTTACTGTCGGTATATCCAACGGGCCCTGCAGTTCCAATGATCCGGTAGCTGTTCCACTTGTAAGTGAATCGTCCCAAAAATTATTGATCAGAAATACATCTGCATCCTTAAGCTTAAGATTGAAATCGACATATTCAGATGCCAAATCAGCTTCTCCTTGCACAATCACTGAACTTGGTCCAATCGAAAGAGTAAGCGGATGCGATACCTTAATAAGGTCATCGTGAAGTTGCACAGACCCTGAAACAACAACATCCTTGTCAGCATATATTTCTGTTTCCTGCACTTCTGCAGTTAAATCAATGTCACTAACCTGTCCAGTTGAATCTATCAGTCCCTCAAATAAAACAAATCCTGTTATATCTGTATCCTGCTGGCCCGTAATCCATTCTTTTAGATTTAAATGTGTCAGGCTGACAGTTCCGTTGAACCTTCCTGCGTATTCTATGATTCCCTGTAGTGTGAGCCGTGCTGTTTCACTCTTCAAATCGATCTGGTCCACGGCAATGTGGTTCGGCTCATTCCTGAGCGATATGGTCCCTTCCATATTGAGCCCGAGGGGATTTTTAACATAAACATCTCCCGTAAATCTGTGGAAGTCTGAAGAAAGATGAATAGTGGATTCCAGAGATGAAAATTTTGGCTGGAGCGGCAGCCTTTCAAAAATGTAATCGGGAAATGTGTATTCTGCAAATGCAAGATCTATAGTTAAGGACTGCTTTTCACTAAAGAGAGCATTAACGGTACCGCTGAAATCAACACCCATGACAGACCCATTATTGGTGAACATATGAAACCGGGAAGAATCCAGTTCGGCAAATACGTTAGTTACTGAAAAAGCGTTCGAATTCTTGGATGAACCTCCGGAAAAATCTTCAATCCTGAGTGAAGCCTTTCCATCTTTCTGACTGTAGTCACCCTTAAAAGCAATGGAATAAAGGCGCAGTTCATCCTTAATTGTCAGCGGGACGGAACCATCCAATTCAAAGTTTTTTAGGTCAAATTTGATGCGCGGAAGTTTTGGCGGACGAACCTGAATTTCATCCGAAGACGGTTCCAAAGTAATGTTGCCGGGAATAACCTGCAGACCGCGGACAATGATCCTGTCCATATTGATGCCGCCGAAAATGATGGAGCGCCAAATATTGATATTTGCTTCGGAATACGCAACCATCACCTGCGTGCTGTCTTGATGAAAAAACTGAATATTTTCTGCAGAAACGGTTGAAAGCAAATGTCCGTTCAGGCTTCCTATGGCTGCCGTCCATCCGTCCTGACTGATATTTTCATTGAGAAACTGCTCCACCTTTGTTTCCCAAAAGCTGACTTTAAACAGGAATGCACCGGCAATTGCCAGTGCAAAAATGAGAGTTATTAAACCGGTTCGTATTTTTTTCAATGGAATGGATTTGTTTCCCGAATAACGAATATACTGACGAGCAGTTCCAAATACAAAAAAAGCGTCCCTTAGGACGCTTTTTTTACCTGAATAAAATTGATGTTATTTTACCACTTCAAAATCAGCGTCTTCAATTTCACCTTCTTTTTTCTCATCTGAAGAAGAATCCGCCGGTTCCTGAGGAGGAGCCTGGTCTTTGGTTGCGTCATACATCTTAGCAGCGATTTGATTCCAGCCCTGATTCACCTCATCCATTGCTGATTTAATATCCTCGAGATTGGACCCGCCGTGTGCTGTTTTTAACTTTTCAACGCTAGACTTAAGTGCTTCAGCGTCGGCTTTTTCCAGTTTTTCCTTGAATTCCTCCAAGTTCTTTTCTGTCTGGTAGATCAGCTGTTCTGCCTGGTTGTGGACATCCACTTCTTCCCGCTTTTTCTTATCTTCGGATTCATTCTTTTTTGCGTCCTGTACCATTTTATCGATCTCATTTTCCGACAATCCGCTGGAGGCTTCAATCCGAATGCTCTGCTCTTTGCCTGTTGCCTTGTCTTTGGCGCTGACATTCAGGATGCCGTTCGCATCGATGTCAAAAGTAACTTCAATTTGCGGCATGCCTCTCGGTGCCGGCGGAATACCGTCCAAATGAAACCGGCCGATGGTTTTATTGTCAACCGCCATTTCCCGCTCGCCCTGAAGCACATGAATTTCCACGGTGGTTTGGTTGTCCGCCGCTGTGCTGAATACTTCTGATTTTTTTGATGGAATTGTCGTATTTCGATCAATCAGCGCTGTTCTCACACTGCCGAGTGTTTCAATTCCTAGAGTAAGCGGAGTAACATCCAGAAGAAGAATATCATCAACATCTCCGGCAAGAACACCGCCCTGAATAGCTGCGCCGACCGCCACAACTTCATCGGGATTTACGCTTCGATTAGGGTCTTTACCAAAAATTTCCTTGACAACTTCCTGAATCTTCGGAATGCGAGTGGAACCGCCAACGAGGATGATTTCATCAATGTCGTCTGCTGATAGACCTGCGTCAGTGATAGCCTTTTTGCACGGTTCAATGGTGCGCTTTACAAGATCGCTCACCAAATCTTCAAACTTTGCACGGGTCAGGCTGAGGTTCAAATGTTTCGGTCCGGATGCATCTGCAGTCACAAAGGGCAAATTGATGTCCGTCTGTTTTGAGCTGGACAATTCCTGCTTTGCATTTTCTGCCGCGTCTCTCAAACGCTGAAGTGCCATCGGATCCTTTTTAAGGTCTATCCCGTCGCTCTTTTTGAATTCGTCCGCCATCCAGTTGATGATGCGCTGATCAAAATCGTCTCCGCCGAGATGAGTATCGCCGTTGGTAGATTTTACTTCAAACACACCGTCGCCAAGTTCCAAAATGGATATGTCGAATGTTCCTCCGCCCAAATCGAATACAGCAATTTTTTCATCCTTCTTCTTGTCCATGCCGTATGCCAGAGAAGCGGCTGTCGGTTCATTGATAATTCTGCGGACATTGAGTCCGGCAATCTTCCCAGCATCCTTTGTTGCCTGGCGCTGTGTATCATTGAAATACGCCGGAACCGTAATAACGGCATCCGTTACCGTGGCCCCCAAGTGGTCTTCCGCCATCTGTTTCAGTTTTTGCAGTGTCATTGCGCTGATTTCCGCGGGTGAATACTGGTTTCCTCCGGCTTCAATGACCAATCCGCCGCCGGCTTTTTTGGTTACTTTATACGGCACCTCTTCAAGCTCCGTGCCCACTTCGTCAAAATTTCGTCCCATAAATCGCTTGATGGAAAAAACGGTATTTTCAGGATTGGTCACAGCCTGACGCTTTGCCGGCTGACCAACCATCCGTTCGCCATCTTTAGTGAATGCAACAACGGAGGGAGTTGTTCTTCCTCCTTCCGGACTTGTGATGACTGTGGGCTCTCCGCCTTCCAAAACTGCTACGCAAGAATTCGTGGTTCCCAAGTCAATTCCGATAATTTTACTCATGATTTTTCTCCAATTTTAGAGTGTCTGATAGAAACTGGTTGTAATTACACAATAAATATGCCAAACGTTATTTTTAACCTATTTGGCAGAATGTGGGCATTTCTTACCTTTATATGGCAGAAATTACGATTTAATCTTCGATTTTGCTTTTGGCTGTTTCTGCTTTTTCTGATCGGACGGTGCGGAATTTTTCCTGGTTCGCTTTGCATGGGAAAAGACAAGTTCTTCATCTTTCACATCCACTTTAACTGCGTCGCCGTCAACAAACGTCTGATTCAACAATTTTTCCGATAGCGGATCTTCAAGCAGAACCTGAATTTCTCTCCTGAGCCGCCGGACGCCGTATTCCGGGCTGTATCCGTCTTTCAAAATGAAACGTTTCGCCTTTTTTGATAAAGTCAGTTTGATGGACTTTTTACCAAGATTATCCATTAAGTCCTTGAGCTGGAGATCAATAATTTTGAGAATATCCTTTTGCAGAAGCGGATGAAAAACCACAGACTCATCCACCCTGTTCAAAAATTCCGGATTGAACGTTTGCTTTACCTGTTCCAGTACGCGGCCTCTCATTGCTTCATAGCTGTTTTCAGGAGAATCTTCGATAAAACCGTATGATCCGCCACCCTGAATTTCTTTGCTGGCAAGATTGGAAGTCATAATGATGATCGCATTCCTGAAATCCACCTTTCTTCCCAATCCGTCTGTAAGCACTCCTTCGTCAAACATTTGCAACAGAACATTGAAAATGTCGGGATGCGCTTTTTCAATTTCATCAAACAGTACAACGGAATACGGATTCCGCCGCACGCGCTCGGTCAGTTCTCCGCCTTCTTCATATCCGACATATCCCGGAGGCGCGCCGATCAACCTTGAAACGGAAAAACGTTCTCCATACTCCGACATGTCAATTTTTACGAGTGAGTCCGTATGATTGAAGAGATATTTTGCAAGCACCTTTGCCAGTTCAGTTTTGCCGACACCGGTAGGTCCTAGAAATAAAAATACACCAATCGGCCTGTTGGGGCTTTTTAACCCCGCCCGTGTTCTCTGAATGGATTTTGAAACACTGCTGATTGCTTCGGACTGGCCAATAATTTCGTTACTAAGCTTGTCCTTCATTTTTAACAGCTTTTGCGATTCCGATTGCGCCACTTTATTCACTGGAATTCCAGTCACCATAGCGACAACATCAGCCACTTTTTCCTCCGTGATTACAACCGGGTTCAAACGTTCCTTCTTTTGCCATTTTTTCTGATGCGATGCAAGAATCGATAACAAACTTTGCTCCGTATCGCGAAGGGTTGCGGCTTTTTCAAAATCTTGCTCTGCAACCTTTGCTTCTTTTTCAGACTTTACCTTTTCCAGTTCCAGCTCAATATCAATCACATCCTGAGGAACTTTCATATTCATCATATGTGCACGCGAGCCTGACTCGTCCATGATATCGATTGCCTTGTCAGGAAGAAATTTATCTGAAATATAACGGTTAGATAAATGTACGCACGCTTCTATTGCATCAGGCTCATACATAACACTGTGGTGTTTTTCGTATTTATCCTTTAGCCCGTTTAATATTTGAATGGATTCATCAACCGTTGGCGGATTAATCATTATTTTTTGGAAGCGGCGTTCAAGCGCGCCATCCTTTTCGATATATTTCCGATATTCATCCAGCGTTGTCGCTCCTATACAATGCAGTTCGCCTCGCGCCAGCGCCGGTTTGAACATATTGGATGCATCCAATGAACCCGAAGCGCCTCCGGCACCTACAAGCGTGTGCACCTCATCAATAAAAAGCACCACATTGTCCACGGTTTCCAATTCCACCATAATGGTTTTCATCCGCTCTTCAAACTGTCCCCGGTACTTGGTTCCTGCAACAATTGCGGCAAGGTCAATTGCAAGAATGCGCTTATTGTACAAAAGCCTTGGAACTTCCTTTTTATGCACACGCTGGGCAAGCCCTTCGATGATAGCGGTTTTGCCGACTCCCGGCTCACCGATAAGCACCGGATTATTCTTTTTCCGCCGTGTTAAAATTTGCGCGACACGTTCAATCTCTTCCGCTCTTCCGATGACAGGATCAAGTTTGCCATCGGCTGCAAGTTTGGTAATATCGCGAGAAAAATGGTCGAGTGCTGGTGTTTTAGACTTATTGGATTTCTTGAATTTTTCCGGAGCAATCGGTTCCGGCTCATCGGCATCAGAACGAATCAGATCGCCTACGCTGTCGTAATCCATATTGAAGGAGTTCAGCACTTCGAAAGCGATCCCTTCGGATTCCTTCAGCATAGCAAGCAATAAATGTTCATCATCCGCAACGGATGATCCAATCGCCGCCGCCTCATTGAATGCGTTCCGCAAAATCCGCTCTGCGCGGCGGGTGAGCGGAAGGTGCCCTAGCGTCATCGTGCCGCCGGAAGTTTTGATCATATCAATGACCATTGTACGCATATCTTCCACATCACAATTGTAAATATCAAAAATCTTTGCGGCAAGGCCGTCCTCATTTTTGAAAAGCCCCAACAGCAAATGCTCGGATCCGACATAACTGTGTCCCAGGCGAATCGCTTCTTCTTTGGCGGTTTTCATGACTGCCTGCACGCGCTTGGAAAAATTTTCTTTCATTGCCTTGGGTTAATCTATATACACTTTTTCTTAAAGTACATCATTTTCAGAAAGGATCCTGTCTTTCAGCTCACAATTTCGCGTTCCGATATCCGCAACCTCCGCATTGTGCGTCGCTATCACAAATGCCTTTTTGGTGTCCTTATGAAGCATTTGAATCAGTTCTATTAATTTTTTGGCGTTCTCCGCGTCAAGATTTCCTGTCGGCTCATCCGCAAATACAATATCCGGATCATTGATCAGTGCGCGGATCACAGCTACGCGGGATCGTTCTCCGCCGGAAAGTTCGGATGGATAATGACTCTTTCGGTCTGCAAGTCCGATATAATCTAGCAGTTCCAGTGCTTTTGCTTCCGCTACTTTACCGCTACTGCTGATCTCAGCAGGAATCAATATATTTTCCAGCGCTGTGAATTCCGGAAGCAAATGATGAAATTGAAATACAAATCCCATGGACGTATTCCTCACCGCCGCAAGGTCTGCGTCATTCAGGCCGTTTGTGTTTTCCCCGTGAATGGACACCGTCCCTGAATCGGGCGAATCCAGCGTACCTAGAATATTAAGAAGCGTTGACTTTCCGGCGCCGGAGGGGCCGATAATAGTAATGAGATCACCGGCATGCACTTCCAAAGACAGATTATCAAAAACGGTTATCGTTTCTGATCCCTTGGCAAATGATTTGGATATGCTGTTGGCGGATAAGATCATTTTTCGTACTGCAGCGATTCAAACAACGGAATCCTGTTTGCTTTCCATGAGGTAATGATAATAAAGCCCAGCACCAAAACCAACGATATCGCAAGCACTCCAATTACGTCCGCCGTTGTGAGTTCCATCGGAACTGCATTCAGAAAATAAATATCGGAAGGCAGGGGAATAAGTCCCGTAGCCTGCTGCACCCAAACGAGGATGAGCCCGATGATACATCCCGAACTGATTCCCGCACCGCCGATCAGCATGCCCTGCGTAATAATAACGGATCGAACCTTCTTCTTTTCAAGTCCTACAGCGCGCAGAATTCCGAATTCCTTCGTTTTGCGGATGATGATGAGAAAAAGTGTTGATGCCAGGTTGAAACCCGAAACAATGATGATAAGGCTTAACACAACAAGTGCGCCGATGCGTTCCAGCTTCATGGCATTCAGCAAACTCGGATGCACCGATTTCCATGTGTTTAACGATAGGTTCGACGGCAGCTTATCTTTCAGGATTGCCTGCATCGTTTTTGCGTCGGTGCCGTTCAAGCGAATGTCAATTCCGTCCGGAAGCTGCTTCCTTGCGAAGAGTTTTCTACCAATCTCCATCGGAATAAAAACGAGCCTGTCATCGTAATCCAGAACATCGGTCTGAAAAATTTCAGTTATCATTCCTTTTACCGTTAGCGGAAGTCCGAACAGAGCCGGCTGGTCCACGGGACTCAGCAGCTGCACTTCAGAACCCGTACCGGCGTTCAGCCTTTGTGCAAGGTGCCGGCCTGCTGCAATGCCGAATGTTCCGTCTGTTCCCGAAAACGGAATACCGTAAACCGATTCCAGCCGTTTCGTATCCAGCGCCTTCATAGTGACCATTTTATGATATTTCCCATTAACCGAAATCAATCCTTTTCTTTCCATGAACGGCGCAAATGCCTTAACGGGTGCTTCTTCTGACAAAACGGTTATTGCTTCGGTTACATTTTTCTCCGATGTAAATCCGGTGATGCGCAGGTCTCCTTCGATGGATGCAAGGCGTTCGGTTACTTTTTCCTCAAATCCTCTCAGCACGGCCGTGGCGACAATCATGGAAAAACATCCGACCGAAAGTCCGATAACAGCAATCCACGCCGATAATTTCCCGGGACTGTTTTCGCGGCGGCTCAACAGGAACCGCGATGCAAGTTTCATTTTCAGATTCATTCGTACCTCAGCACGGCTGAAGGCTTAAGGTTGGCAACGGATGCCGCCGGCAGAAAGGATGCGAGTGCCGATCCGGCCGTGGCAAAAGCTACAATTACCAGCGAAGTTGTAATGCTGAAATCTATCGGAATCCTGTCCATGAAATAGATATCCTCGGGAATTGGAATAAGCCCGAAAACGGACTGCAGATATCCAATGCTGAAGGCAAGCACGCATCCCGTCAAGCCGCCGCCGATGCCGATCAGCAGCCCTTTCAAAAGGAATACGGCACGAATGCCTTTCCGCGGAATGCCTAGTGCAAGCAGTACTCCCATGTCACCTGATTTTTCTAAAACGATCATAGACAAGGCGGAGATGATATTAACCAATCCCACCAGAGTAATGAGCCCGAATAAAATAAAAATCGGCCATTGCTGAACGCGAATCCATTCAAACAGGACAAAATGTTTATCGATATAGGTTTGTGTGTAATAGGGATACGGAAGCACTTCATCCAGAGCAGCCGCAGCACTTGCCGCTGATTCCGGTCCGAGGCCATGGATCGACCATCCGCTTACTTTATTCTCGTATTGGAATAATGCCGCGGCTGCATTCAGATCCATAAAAACGAGCGATTTGTCGTATTCTCCGAGACCGGAGTGAAACAAACCTGAAACAGTAAATGATTTTGCGCGGCGGTAGCCCAGCGAACCGGAAATAGAAGCCATGTCAAAAAGAGCGGCGGATGAACCAACCGATAGCCCGAATTTGTCCGCCAGCGTTTTTCCGATGACAACTTCGGATTCTGTTGCTGGCCACTTTCCCTCGATCAAAAGCTTTGCGGTAGGCGGATGCGTTCCCGATTCAATCCCTTCCGCTAAAACACCTTCCGCTTGCTTGCCGATGCGAATCAGCGCCGGACTCTGAATAAATGCCCTGACTTCCGCGGCTTCGTCTATGTCCGAAATAGTGGAAAAGATTTTTGCACTTTCCACGTTTTCTCTTTCGAGCGGCTGGCTTAAAAAATGCTGAATGCGAATGTCGCCGTCAAAGCCGGAAATTTTTTCGGATAATACATTCTTGAATCCGTTCAGGATGCCCGAGGTCAAGAGCAGAGAAGCCACGCCGATCGAAAGTCCGATCATGGCAAACTTCGCTGCGAAGGAAGTGAATGTTTTTAATCCGGGAGTGCGTAAATATCGAAGCGCGATGGTAAACGAAAACCGCATCATCAGTTGTTCCGCTTCCTAGCCGGCGGACAGAAAGTTATTCGTCTCCTGACGACCGCATGATCGGAAACAGGATTACATCGCGGATCCACCGCTGTCCCGTGAGCAGCATTACAAGCCGGTCTATGCCGATGCCTACACCTCCGGTCGGCGGCATCCCGCATTCCATCGCCTGGATAAAATTCTCATCCACAGGCTGTGCTTCTTCATCGCCTTTTTCTTTAAGGTCGGCCTGCGCCTCCAACCGCTGCCTCTGGTCAATCGGGTCGTTCAGCTCAGAAAATGCATTCGCAAATTCTGCACCGCCGATGAATAGCTCGAACCGCTCTACCATATTTGGATCGCCGTTTCTATGGACTTTCGCAAGCGGAGAAATGCTGCGGGGATAATCCGTGACAAATGTCGGCTGAATCAATTCAGGCTCAATAAGGCGCTTCATCAATTCATCCAGCAATTGGCCGTAATTGTCATTTTTCCCGACTTCAAAATCATGTTCTTTGCAAATGGCTCTCAATTCTTTTTCGTCCGCGCCGTAAACGTCCTTCCCTAGTTTTTCTTTCAGCAATTCAAAGATCGGTTTGCGTGCAAACGGCTTTGACAAATCAATGTCCGCATCCTGCCAGGAAATTTTTAAAGGTCCAATTGCTTCCGCTGCAGAACGGAACATTGATTCCACAAGAGCCATATTGTCTTCATAATCTGCGTACGACTGGTAAAATTCCAGCATTGTGAATTCAGGATTGTGGTTCCGATCCATGCCTTCGTTTCTGAAATCTTTGGCAATTTCATACACTTTTTGGAATCCGCCGATGATGAGGCGCTTCAGGTAAAGTTCATCGGCAATCCGCAGGTAAAGTTGACGGTCCAGTGCGTTGTGATGTGTCGTGAACGGGCGCGCATTTGCACCGCCGTAGATCGGCTGCAGCACCGGCGTTTCCACCTCCAGAAAACCCTGATCGTCCAAAAATGCACGGACGGCCTGAATGATTTTAGTCCGCTTTACGAATACTTCTTTCGATTCCGGATTGACGATCAAATCCAGATGCCTATTTTTATAGCGCAGTTCCTTATCGGCAAACGCATCATACACTTCGCCTTCCTTTTCCTTGACCACAGGAATGGGGCGGATGCTTTTTGCCAGCACCGTAAAAGATTCCGCATGGACGGATGTTTCTCCAGTTTTCGTCTTGAATACAAATCCGCCGACACCGACAATGTCGCCGATATCCAGCAGCTTAAAATGGGCATACGAATCTTCGCCGACATCATCCCGCTTGATGTATACCTGAATCCGTCCGGCTTCATCCTGAATATTGAAAAAGGATGCTTTCCCCATTTTCCGCACAGTCATAATTCTTCCTGCGACAACTACCTGTTTCCCATCAAGGTCGGCGAAATCGTCGTGGATTGTAGCACTTTGGTGTGTCGGCGCGAATTTATGCGGATACGGTTCTACGCCCGCTTCCCTCAGGGAATCCAGTTTTTCCATGCGGAATTTCATGATTTCAGATAGATTTTTCTTTTCTTCGCTCATATTTCTATTCAGTTAATGCTTCCTGGTGGGCGGACACTTCTCCCATGAGAAAAGTCCGCATAAATTTGTCAAGGTCACCGTCCATTACACTCTGTGCATTTCCTGTCTCTTCTTTCGTCCGGTGATCTTTGACCATCGTATACGGATGAAACACATAGGACCGAATCTGGCTTCCCCAGCCGATATCTTTCTTTTCCCCTTCCAGCTCTTTCACGGCTTCCCGTTCTTTTTCCAGCTCAAGTTGGTAGAGCCGGGATTTTAACACCTTCATCGCCTGCGCTTTATTTTTATGCTGAGACCTTTCATTCTGACAGGTTGCCACGATGCCCGTCGGTACGTGCGTTATCCTGACGGCTGAATCTGTCCTGTTTACATGCTGACCGCCTGCTCCGCTGGCTCGGTACGTATCAATCCTGAGGTCATTCGGATCAATGGCAATTTCAATTTCTTCATCAATGGAAGGCGTGACAAAAACGGATGCAAATGATGTGTGCCGCCTGCTGTTGGAATCAAACGGTGAAATCCTTACAAGCCGGTGAATGCCTGCTTCGCTTTTGAGCATACCGTATGCAAAATCGCCTTTCACTTCAAATGTTACATCCTTGATGCCTGCTTCATCGCCCGACTGGTAGTCAATTACTTCCTTCGAAAATTCTTTTTTCTCAACCCACCGCGTGTACATGCGGTACAGCATGTCCGCCCAATCCTGGCTTTCGGTTCCGCCGGCTCCCGGATGGATCGTCACAATCGCATCCTTATCGTCCTGTTCTCCGCTCAGCATGAGCCTCAGTTCCAAATCATCCACCCGGGACGTGAATTTCTTCAATTCGGCACTCACTTCCTTCGGAGTCGATTCGCCTTCCTCGCCGAATTCCAAAAGCACCTCAATATCACCGTTCAGCGTATCGAGGTTTTGCCAAAGTTCTATTTCCTTTTCGATGCGGGATATTTTTTTGAGGGTAGCCGAAGCTTTGTCCTGGTCGGACCAGAATTTGGGTTTCAGGGATGTTTCCCTGTGCATTTCCAGATTCTTCTGCAGGGCATCCAAGTCAAAGGTACCTCCTGAGTTCGAGGAACCTCTCGCGTGTCTGCTGGAATGTTTCTTTTATTTCGGGCCAATCCATGGGACGAATCTACACCGCTTTACGAATAACTGGAAAACCGATAAACGCAAGATAGCGCTAATCACCGGAAGAAATAAACAGCCGCTCATTCAAGAACCGACGGAGGTCAGTTTCATCCATATCAATTTTAACAAATCGTCCTTCCTCTGCAACGGTTACACGTTTCTTTTCTTCGGATATGACAATTACGATGGCGTCGGTTTCTTCGCTCAATCCCAGCGCGGCCCGGTGGCGGGTTCCCATTTCAGGATCGACCATGGAACTTTCAGTAAGCGGCAAAATGCATGCGGCGGCTTCGATGATGTCATTTTGAAGGACCACGGCGCCGTCATGCAGAGGCGAGGACGGATTAAAGATGGAAACCAAAAGCGGCGCTGATACTTCCGCTTTCAGGGGCGTTCCTGCTTCCTTGTAGCTTCTGAGTCCTGTTTCCCGCTGGATAACGATCAGTCCGCCCCATCCCTTTTTTACCAAAATTTGCGATGCTTCCACAAGCGCTTCTATAGTGCGGCTTGAACCTACGCGGAAAATCTTTTGAAAAAATCGTGTCTGTCCAACATAGATCAATAGCCGTCTCAATTCCGGCTGAAAAAGAATGACAAAGGCAACGACCCAGACGGTCTGGAACTGGTTCACAAGCCATGATGATGCGCTGAGGCCGAAAGCATTGAACAGAAAGGAAATGATCAAAAGTATGATGAGTCCAACTAGCATCTGTCCCGCACGCGTTCCGCGGAAATACTGATACACCTTGTAAAAGATCCAGCTGACCAGAATCAGGTCAACAAGATCAATGAGGGTAACGGATAAGAAACCGATTTTGAACAATTCTATCATTAGGCAATGCCTCGAATTCTATCGGCAATGACGGCAACGCGTTTCATTTCTTTTACATCATGGACACGGACAATGCTTGCTCCGTTCAGGATGCCGGCCGTTACCGCTGCGGAGGTGCCTTCCATTCTCTCATGTTCCGGAAGATCCAGTGCGAGGCCGATGAAGGATTTGCGAGACGGGCCGACAAGGATGGGTTTTTTTAGCGGCAGAAAAGCATCCAGTTTGCGAATCAGTTCAAAATTGTCTTCGGCTGTTTTCCCGAATCCTATTCCCGGATCAACAATGATATTTTCGTTAGGAATGCCGTCGCGAACCGCTGCATCAATCTGTTGCTGAAAGAATGAGGTGATGTCATCCATCAGCGACACATAATCCGGATTATCCTGCATGGTTTTGGGCATGTCCTTCATATGTATAATGACAACCGGAACCTTATGATCAGCAACCACTCTCCGCATTGCCTCAGACCTGAGTCCACTCACATCGTTTACCATATCGGCACCGGCGCGAATGGCAGCATCGGCAACATCCGCTTTCATCGTATCAATGGAAATCAGGCAATCCGACTGCCTGCGGATCTGTTCAATTACCGGAATGACGCGGGAAGTTTCCACTTCAGCGGGGACAGGATCAGAACCGGGGCGCGTGGATTCGCCCCCTATATCAAGAATGTCAGCACCCTCCTCAATAAGAACGACCCCGTGGGCGACTGCTTTTTCTATTTCAAGATATTTTCCGCCGTCGCTGAACGAATCAGGCGTTACGTTGAGAATTCCCATCACCAGAGATTGATGCTGATTGTTTTGAATCCAGGATTGAAATTGGCTTCGGTTCATCCTGAAAATTACGGGAGTCTGGTTAAATAATCCCGCGTCAAAATCTCGGTACGGGAGAACGGTGAAATTTGAAAAGGGTCAATCCTTTTTAGCGGATTTTTTCCGGGCAGCCTTTTTCTTTTTCGCGGATGAAGCTTTCGCCTTTCCATTTTTCGATCTGCGGATTGTCTTTCCGTCCAGAATCTTTTCGATATCAGCGGAATCCAGCGTCTCGTGCTTCAGCAATTCATCCGCCATCCTGTGCAGGATTTCGATATTTTTCGCTAGAATTTTATCAGCGTTTGATTCTGCCTTCCGAATAATTTTCACAACTTCCTCATCGATTAATGAGGCGGTTTCATCGCTGTAGTTGCGTTCGGAATGGAAATCCCTTCCCAAGAACACTTCTTCATTTTTCTTTCCGAATGTCATTGGACCGAGCTTTTCGCTCATACCCCACTCACAAACCATTTTCCTTGCAATGTTGGTTGCTTTTTCTATATCATCACCTGCGCCGGTTGTCATTTCATTGAAGATTAGCATCTCGGCAGCACGGCCTCCCATCATAACATTCAGCATCCCTTCAATATAATCTTTCCGGTAGGTGTGCTTTTCATCTATCGGAAGCTGCGTTGTAACACCCAATGCCTGACCCCGCGGAATAATAGTCACTTTGTGTACAGGGTCAGCTCCGGGAGTTTTCATCGCAACAAGTGCATGACCAGACTCATGGTATGCAGTGACTTTCTTTTCTTTATCAGACAAGATCACGCTTTTTCGCTGAACACCCATCATCACTTTATCTTTTGCTTCGTCAAAATCGGTCATATCCACCGATTTCTTCTTCTTTCTGGCTGCCAGCAGTGCCGCTTCGTTAACAATGTTTGCCAAATCAGCGCCGACGAGCCCGGGAGTCCCTTTTGCAAGGTCTTTGAGTTTTACTTTCCGCTTATTGAGAACAATTTTTTTGACGTGAACCTTTAAGATACCGAGTCTGCCTTTGAGATCCGGAACATCAATGACGACCTGCCTGTCAAATCTACCGGGCCTGAGAAGCGCATGGTCCAAAACATCCGGCCGGTTGGTTGCCGCCATAACAATTATATTCTGATTCGCTTCAAATCCGTCCATTTCCACCAAAAGCTGGTTAAGGGTTTGCTCACGCTCATCATGTCCTCCGCCGAGGCCGGCACCGCGTTGGCGCCCGACTGCATCAAGTTCATCAATAAAAATGATACACGGTGAATTCTTTGTTCCCTGCTCAAACAGATCCCGGACACGGGAAGCGCCTACGCCTACGAACATTTCCACGAAGTCCGCGCCGCTTAAACTGAAAAACGGCACACCCGCTTCTCCTGCGACAGCACGGGCAAGCAGAGTCTTTCCGGTTCCCGGCCGGCCGACAAGCAATACGCCTTTGGGAATGGTGGCGCCGAGTTTTTGAAATCGGTTCGGTTTTTTCAGGAAATCAATGACTTCGTTCAGCTCCTCTTTTGCTTCTACACAGCCGGCAATATCATCGAAGGTAACTTTCGGTTTATCTGATGTCCAGATTCGTGCCTTGCTTTTCCCGAAGTTGAAAATGCTTTTCATTCCGCTGCCGCCGCCCTGCATCCGCCTCATCAGGAAAATCCAGAATGCGATGATCAGCAGCCATGGGAGGATATTTAAGAAATATCCGGTCCAGTCAATGCTCTTTTCCTTGAACGTGTACTCCACGCCGAATCCGTCCCACTCTGCCATCACTTCTTTGTCAACGAACGGCAGGATGACTTCAAACTTGTTTATTTCCTTTGAAATCCCGGCTTCATCTTCAATCGTTTCTAGCGCGGATAAATTCCCCGTAACAGTTTTTTCAATGACTACAACATCCGAAATTTTCCTGTCTTCAAGGAATTCCCTGTATTTCTGATAGGTTATGGTGGAGCGGTTTTGTCCTTCATTCGTGAACAGGTTGGAAATAAAAATGGCTGCACTAAAGATGAAAACCCAAATTAAGGATGTCCTTGCAGCCCGTTTCCAATGAAATTCATTCTTGGAGTTTGGTTTATCTTTATGTGAGCCCGGTGAATTACCGGAACCCTTTGTTTCGCTGTTGCTATTGTTTTCCATTTATTAAAATCCTAATTATCCTCTGGCCCTTCCTTCAAACGATAAATTCCATCGAAGTTCCTGAATTTTTGATCATAATCCAACCCATAACCTACAACAAATTCCGGTGATATTTCAAATCCGACGATATCAATAGCAAAATCAAGTTTCGCAACATCTGGTTTATGCAGCAGAGAAACGATGGTTAATGATGCCGGATCCGCTTCCATCATTCTGTCTTTGATAAATTTTATGGTTAGCCCGGAATCCACAATATCTTCTACAATGACGACATGTCGGCCTGTAATGTCCGCGGAAATATCCTTCAATAGACGAACGGTTCCGCTTGTTTCGTTTCCTCGGTAGCTGGACAATTTGATGAAATCCATCTCGCAGTCCATCTTTACCTCACGCAGCAAATCAGCCATAAACATAAAACTTCCGTTCAGGATTCCGATGAATATGGGGACCTCTTCTTTGAATGTTTCATCCAATTCAGCCGCAATTTCCTTAATCCTTGATGCAATTTGCTGTGCAGAAATGAGTATTTCGAAGCGTTCCAAACTATGCCTTTATTTTTTCTGCTACGAGGGTTGCTGTTACCAAGGATTCTGAAGTAACCCTAACCGTTTCGCTGATTCTTTTTCCGCATACCCATACAATTTCATTGCCCACCTCAATTACCAATTGCTGTTCCTTTTCAAAGCGGTTCGATTTTTCATCCGTCAGAAAATCGCTCACCTTTTTTGAATGATTCATTCCCAGCGGATTAAATCTATCACCCGGCTTCCAATTTCTGAGGATGACAGGATTGTCACTAAATAACCGGCCGTCAACCAATTCCGTATTCGGATTGGATGAAAATCCGCTTTCCTTCTTTGCCCAGTCCCATGTGATTCGACTTTCCATCCAGTTTACTGGCTCTCCCGGATTCAGCACAATTTCAACCGGTTCGGCTGAATTGTTTGTTATAATCCAGTGATTCCTGTCTTTAAGCAGCCTGTAACCAAACGGCAAATTCAAAATATTCCCTGTGTCGGATTCTCTCAAAAATTCTGACACATCATTCCATTGATGCCGCCGCCATGGATTTTCGGATTCACCAGCGAGCATTTTGATAACTCTGGACTGGAGCTTCTCCGGCAGTGCAGAAAGCGCCTCGGTATGAATCGTGAATTCTCCGGACGATTCAGAATGGACGTGCCTGCCGATAAAATTGGAAAGTGCCTGATTCATGAATCCCGCCAATTTTTTTGATTCTTCGCTGACACTCACCAGCGCATCAATGACACCTCCGTCCTGTTCTTCCCATGGATTCAGGATTTTATGCCGAATGAAATTTCGCGGAATTTTGGTATCTCTATTGGTCTTGTCTTCGATAAACGAGATGGAATGATTTTCGATATAAATGTCAATATCACGTCTCTTAAACGGCAGGAAAGGGCGAATAATATTCCCTCTTTTTTCATGAATTCCCCGCAAACCGTCAATCCCTGATTTTTGCTGAAGCCGGAATAAAACGGTTTCTGCCTGATCATTAGCGTGGTGCGCCGTCGCAATGCAGTCGCCGTTAATGGATTCCAGTATTTCTTGAAGTGCTTTATACCGTTCTTCCCTTGCCCATTCTTCCGGACTTTTTGATTTTTTCTTCTTGTTCGGGTCAAGCTCAGCATACAGAAACGGGATTCCCAAGTCATTGGATTTTCTTTCGACAAAAGCGGCGTCATCATCTGATGATTCCCGCAGGCAATGATTCACATGCCCAGCGTAGATTGTTAATTCCATTGGTTTTTCCAGTGAACGCAAAACATGCAAAAGCGCCATGGAATCCCGTCCGCCGGAAACAGCAGCAATCACAGTAGATCCGGGGTCGATTAGCTGAACAGAAAAAATATGCCGATGAAAGGATTGTTCAAAATCCATGGGAGTTCTTTTAAAATTGGGAAACGATTTCGGTGACGGCTTTTGCAGATGACATGATGTAAAAATGGACGCAAGGCACTTCAGCGTCTACAAGTTCCTGAACCTGTTTCATGGCCCAGTCAATGCCGGCGGTTTTGATTTCCGATTTGGATTTTCCTCTTACTTTATCCTGCAATTCACCGGGAATATCAATATGAAAAATATCCGGAATGATTTTCAGGTGGCTTTCAAGTGTTAAAATCTTTATTCCCGGGATAATGGGTACCGTAATGCCGGTATTTCTTGCTCTTTGAACAAAATCAAAATAAGCTGGATTGTTGAAGAACATTTGCGTCACAATATAATCGGCACCTTTGTCCACCTTTTTTTTGAGGAATTCCATGTCCGATTCGACATTCTCTGAATCAATGTGCGTTTCCGGGTAGCCGCCGACACCGATGCAAAAATTCGTCGGACTTGAATCGCGCAATTCTTCAAGATACTGTCCTCGGTTTAATTGGGTAATTTGCTCAACAAGATCAGAAGCATACCGGTTCCGGCTTCTTCCGTTCCCGTTTGAAGGATCTTTCCTCAAATCATCACCGCGGACCGCCAGCACATTATCGATTCCCAAATAACTGAGTTCGATCAGTGCATCTTCGGTCTCTTCCTTTGTAAATCCGTTGCACAGGATATGCGGAACCGTTTCCACATTGTACCGGTTTTTTATCGCAGCGCTGAGCCCGATGGTGCCCGGCCGTTTCCGCTTAATATGTTTTCGGTCTGTGCCGTCGGTTTTCTTTTCGTAATACACTTCAGCCGATCTGCTCGTAAGATCGATAAACGGCGGATCATACGGCATGAGCTGGTCTACAAGCTTAAAAATATCCGCTGCATTTCCTCCGCGCATGGGAGGAATAATCTCATAGCTGAAGAGCGTTTTCTCTGCATTCTGAATAAAGTCCGTTACCTTCATAATCAGGAATCTACATGCCTTAGTAGAGGAATTAAAAAGGGGTTTTGTTCTTTTTCAACCGCCATAGTCGTGTCCGGACCGTGCCCCGAATGGACGATTGTTTCGTGTGGAAGTGTTTTGATTAGACGAGTCAATGATGCATTCAGCTCATCCCAGCTGCCGCCCGGCAAATCCGTTCTGCCTACGGTTCCGGCAAACAAAGTATCTCCGGTAAATACATGCCCGTCAATTTTATAACAAGTACTTCCCGGTGTGTGTCCCGGTGTATGCATTACCTTTATGGTAAGATCTCCAAATGATAAATCATCTTCAGTCGTAATCCATTCATCAATTTCCGGTTTTGGTGCAGGATCCAATCCGAATAGGGTTCTGGAATCTTCAAACCAATCCAAGACTGGTTTATCTTGCTGGTGCATATAAACGGGACACTCATATTTCTTTTTTAGCGCATGCGCAGATCCTATGTGATCCAAATGCGCATGCGTGCACAGCATTGCCACAGGCTTGCCATATGATTCAATTTCTTTAATCAGCACATCGGTTTCATCGCCGGGATCGATGATGAGACATTCTTGCGGCTTTTCCAAACCGATGAAATACGTATTTTCCTGAAAAGGCCCAGTTGTAACGGACCGGACTTTGATGCTCAAATATCTTGGTAAAAGAGATGGGATAAGCACTGGATTTTATCTTCGTACTCATCCGGATAGAGAAACCATTCCGTTGCAGCAAGCGAACTTAACAGCGAATTGCCATCCTGAGGAGTAAAGCAAAAACCTGTAATCTCATGATCGCTCCTTACACTAAGCGTTTGTTCTACCACAACTGTTTCATTCAGAATTCTCCCGAAATGCCCGTGATCTCTCCCAAAGGAAAAAACAGTTCCGGTCATATCTTTGGAGGTAAGCGCCACCAAAGGATTTGCTTCCAGTTTGTCCATGACTTCATTCAAAGATGTTGGTTCTTTTACCTTAAGGTTAAACCAGAGAATATGCATATACTGACTGGGAATTTTCATCGCCGAAGAAAAAAGATTCAAATCCAGATCCATTGTGCGGAATAAGTCAGCAGCATCCTTTGCATGATGGGAACCGTAATCTCCGTATTGATGGTCATTAACCTGTGGTGAAGCGATAGCGGATGTCTGACTGATATCGGCAGCGCGGCGAACACAAACATATCGGCCTTCAACCAAATTATTAGGATCATTATTATTAAGCGCTAAAGTATTCGTAATACATGCAACATTGTGCGTATTGCAGGATACGATCTGAATGAACTGATCTTTACCCTGCACCAATGCTGAATCGTTTATGCCGCGAGCATATTTTTTCCCAAAACCGTCTTCACTTCCCTGAGCCAAAAATCCTTTACCGTCCTTGAATTTTTCATAGAATTGCGACTTATTCTGATGTCCAAAACCTTTGGGAGTGCAATCAATAATGACCGATGCTCTTGCGATGGCTTCCGTAGTCTCGATTGTCGGATCCATCCCTAAATCTTTGAATTCCTTTTTTCGATCATCCATTACAGCCAATTTTGCTCCACGCTTCATAAGATCATAAACTTTGGACCTGTCCTCACGAAGGGGTGTGTATTTATGGAACGTAACTTCATCAATACCGAGTTTTTCTCGATAATCACACAGGAGGCCAATCAGCGGTTCGCCGATGGTTCCGGTCCCTACTACGTGTACTATTTTTTCACTCATTATTAATTATCCGAATTTATTTATTGAATTCTTTTTCTTTGTACATCTGATATAAAAACCACCCCAATATTGTTCCAATGACACTGAACAAAACGAACATAAAATAGGGTAGGAAATTATATACCATTTCTGTCTTTTCGATCGTGCAATTTTAAGACATGAATCCTATATCGTAACATAAGAAAATACAGGATCGTGAAACAAAATAAAGAGAATAAAAACGGCAGGAGAATTCCCGGCGGCTGGCTAGCCATTTCTACCTGCGGATGCGATTGAATTTCCGGCGACCAAAATTTCACCGATAGAAAAATAAGAGGTACATCCGCAAATGCGATGATTCCGAGTACCGCCGCTGTCCGTGCGGCGCGTTCCGGATATTCACTGAATGACCTCATCATAAAATACCCGATGTAAATCAGGAATAGAACGAGCGTAGTTGTGAGTCTCGGCTCCCAAATCCATGCGCGCCCCCAAATCGGTTTTGCCCAGACCGGTCCTGTAATCAGCACAAGGGCAATGAACAACGTTCCAATTTCCGCTGCGGCAAGTCCGACCCTATCCCATTTTTGATCCTTTTTTGAAAGAAACATTATTCCTGCAACCATGACAATAAAATAGGACAAAAATCCCGTCCAAGCAGACGGTACATGCAGATAAAAGATTTTTTGCGCCCATTCCTGCTCCGGCACCATAGGCGTGCGGTATATTATTGAAACGAGGTTCAGTGCCATGAGAGCCATGACCGCAATGAGCCATGCGAAGTTTTTTCTATCTGAAAAGAAAGGCTGCATCATTCTTCCGTTATGTGTTCAAAAAGAGCGTATCCCAATAATCCGAATATGACGATAAATGAGACCAATACATATACCCAAGTGTCCCAGTCAGTTAATGGGAATCCTCTCATCCAGCTTCCGGTTGATTTAACAGATGCAATAATAACCGGGCAAAGCAGTGGAAAAAGAATTATGGGCACGAGCACATTGCTGAGACGGGACCTCATTGCCATTCCGGACAAAAAACTCCCGAGACACATCATTGCCGAATTTCCCAGAAGTATAATTCCAATTCCCTGTATAAAGTTTTCAGGAATTTGAATTCTTAAAAACAATAGAAAAGGAACCAATGCGATGAATTCAATAAGAGTTAATAGAATGAATCCGCTGAACCATTTTGCTAAAAATATTTGACCGCGGTCAACCGGCGAAGACAGCAACGCGGAGAATGCATCAAATTCACTTTCGTAAGAGTATGACCGCTGTAATCCCAGCACCGAAGTAAACAGCGCCATCATCCAAAACAATCCGGACGCCATTTCCATAAATCGTCCGCTGGTGGTAGTGAAGGTAAATGCAAAGGTGACGATCATTACCACACTGAACGACGCCATTGTAATGAATGATTCTTTCGCCCGTAATTCAATCAGTAATTCTTTTTTGATGAGAAAGCCAAGCATCAGGATAATTCCCTTTCTTTCAATCCTCCGTCTTCGATTGCTAGCTGCCGCGACGCCAAATCCAATGAACGTTCGGAATCATGATCTGTAAACAGCAGCGTTTTGCCGCTTTCGTTCCACGATCTGAAAAATGATTCAGCAAGTGATTTTCCGTCTTCATCCAATGCAGCAAAAGGTTCATCAAATAAAAGAATGTCCCATCTGATTAGAGAAGCAGTTGCGAATTTCAGTCGCTGAAGCATTCCCTGGGAAAGCACACGGCACGGTTTTTTTTTATGATTTTCTAAACCAACATCTGATAGTGTTTCGACTAATAAATGTTCATCGGACGATTGTCCGTAGAGATTGCATTTCAGACGCATATTTTCGATCGGTGACAAGCCCGCATAAACTCCCGGAGCATGACCCAAATAGAGGAGTTTCTGGAATGGGTTGTGAATTTCACCTGAATCTTTGGATGTAATACCGCTAAGAATTTTGAGAAGAGTCGTTTTCCCTGATCCGTTTGCACCGGCAAGGGACACAGCATCCCTTTCCTTTATTTCAAAAGACACTCCGTCCAAAACCGGTTTTCGGAAAAAAGATTTTTTCACATCCGTGACTTCGAGTGAAATCATGAATGTTTCCTGATGGCTTCCATGATTTCAGAAACCTGCTTTTTTAATTCCTGACGAAGTGTGTTGAATTCGTTTTCCGGTACAAGCCCGAGCCCGTGTTCCAATTCCAATTCCTTTATTTGCCGGTACAGAAGCTGTTTTTTTCTTTTTAAAGATTCGGGTGACCGGCCGGTGTCCTGTGGAATTGTTAATCGCGGCCCCAGCATCGGCTGAACGGCGAATATTACAGGCACGGCAAATACAAATAACAAAACAATAGTCGTAAGCAAAGTCAATTTGCCTCTTTTCTTGGCCAAAGAGAAATAAGAGTGCCAAATACTAGGATGATCCCACCTATCCACACAAGCCTTACGAGAGGATTGATCATTATCTTCATGAATGCGGTTCCGGATTCTGTGTCGACGGCGGACAAAACAGAATAAATGTCCCGCCTGAAAGTGGAATGAATGTCAAGCTCGCTGTGAGGCTGCCTGCGGTCCGGATTGGGATTATTGTGAAAATACACCCGTTTTTCGGGATGAAGGGAAGTTACCTTTTCCCCACCGATGTCCTCAACGCTGATCTCCGCTATCCACGCATAATGGTTCGGGCGCTCCGCTTCAGATAATTGAACCAAAGAAAATCGGTATCCGGCAAGATGGCCTTCTTCCCCTTTGCGTAATCCCCATTCCGCTTCCTGATCAAATGCTTTTCCCGTAAATCCCAAGAACATAATTACGATTCCAACATGGGCAATATAGCCACCGTACCGGCTTCTGTTTCTGCTTATCATATGCATCAAAGATGCGGAATAGGTTTCACCCAGCTTTGTTTTGCGAATCTGCATTCCTTTACCAAATTCTAACATAATCGCTGCGAGAACAAACGCGGACAGAGACGCAGTCATAACGACCGAACTGCCGAAACCAATTATTATCAGAACAATTGCCGCAGTCAATCCGATAAAAATGGGGATGGGGAAATTTTTATAGAAGCTGGTTTTTGACGTTTTTCGCCAAACAAGAAGCGGTCCCACACCTGTCAGAAGGAGCAGCGCTAATGCCAGCGGAGTTACGATCTGATTGAAAAATGGCGGGCCGACCGTAATCTTCGTTCCCTGAACTGCTTCGGTGAGAACAGGAAACATCGTTCCCCAAAACACTGCAAAGCAAAGCACCACAAACAGAACATTGTTAAAAACAAATCCGCTTTCTCTTGATGAAATGGATTGAATTTTTGAATCCGATTTTAGGGATGAATATCTCCAAGCCAGCAAAGCGAACGAACTTGCCAGCAAAAAGAAAACAAAACCCAGAAACAAGGGCCCGAGGGATGATGCCGAAAAAGAATGCACGGATGACATCACCCCGCTCCGTGTTAGAAAGGTACCGAAAATGACCAGTGAAAATGTCAGGATGATCAAAACCATATTCCATGTTTTGAGCATATCTCTCTTTTCCTGGATTAAAATGGAATGAATGAATGCAGTACCGGTCAGCCAAGGCATGAAGGATGCATTTTCCACAGGATCCCATGCCCAGTAGCCGCCCCAGCCGAGCTCCTGATAGGCCCACCATCCTCCCAAAATGATGCCAATACTGAGGAACATCCACGTTACAAGCGTCCACCTTCGAACCGATCGAATCCAGAGAGAACCTGTATCGCCGGAAATTAATGCTGCAATCGCAAATGCGAACGGAACAGTGAATCCGATGTACCCCAGATACAGGGTCGGAGGATGGATCGCCATCGTCGCATTTTGAAGAAGCGGATTCAGGCCGTTGCCGTTCATTACCTGAAAGTCCGCATCCGTAGGTGCAAATGGATTTGCCACAAAATTTGTGAGAACGAGAAAAAATCCCATCACAACGCTCAGAACAACAAGCACCCAAGGCATCAGGTTAACATTTCTTCGCTGGTTCTGGATGACAACGGTGCCGGCGTAGATGGACAAAATAAAAAGCCAGAACAGAAGCGATCCTTCCTGCCCTGCCCAGAGCGCTGTCAATTTATAGACTGCAGGCGTTTCCAAACTTGTGTAGTGAGCGACATAATCAATGTCGAAATTGCTGTTGATGAGTTCTGCTGCGAGCACAAACGTAGCAAAACCAACAAGTAGGCAAGATCCTAAAACAAGGCGCTGAGCAGTAAAATAAAGCCGGGCATCCTTATTATAATGGAACCAAAAAACTGAAATGATTGAAAAAAGGCTAAACCCTAGAGCGAGATTCAGGGCATAGCCGCCGGCAACTGGTGTCATATATCCAAATCCTCTAACTGGTAGCTGGATTCATTTCGCAGATCGCCTTCATACCGCGATGCACATTTGGTCTGCAATTCGTCCGCTTCAAACACGCCATTCACATATTGACCTGTAACAATCACTTCAGCTTCATCCTTAAAAAGGTCCGGGCGGACTTGCGTATAATGCACCGGTACTTTAAACGATCCCTGCGCCAACGTGAAATTGCAGTCCAGCAAATTTTCCTTTTGAATGACAATGGATCCAGGATCTACAATCCCGCCGAGCCTAACACGCCGGTCTCCGGCATCTTCGATATTTTCCAACGATAAAAAGGAAATCATCAATGCATCCTGCGCATCGGCTTCGGTTGAAATGCGGAAAATCCAAAAGAGGGCGACAAATACAATTCCGGAAACCGCCAGAAAAATTTTATTCCGCTGTTCCATCAAAACACCGCTGATTCCTGCCACTCGCCAAATTCCAGCTTCATGGTATCCACAATTTCACCGAGCGTAGCATACGCTTTTGCGGCCTTCAGAATCGGCGGCAATATATTTCCCGTCCCTGATGCGGTTTCTCGAATTTCTGCAAGCGCTGCATCCACTTCATCCTGATTTCGTTCCCTCCGCAGATCATGAAGTGCCTTGACCTGTTCTTCCTCCGCTGCATTGCCTATTTCCAGAATCGGAATTTCGATTTCCTCATTTTCTTTTTCGAATCTATTTACGCCAACCACAACTCGTGATCTTTCGTCCACCTTTTTCTGGTAGTCCGAAGCGGCATGCGCAATCTCACGCTGGAAGAATCCTTCCTCTATTGCCGGAATTACGCCTCCAAAATCTTCGATTTGCCTGAAATATGCTTCCGCTTCCTTTTCCATACGGTCTGTAAGGGACTCAATATACCACGATCCTCCAAGCGGGTCGGCAACATTCGCAACTCCTGTTTCGAATGCGATCAACTGCTGCGTTCTGAGTGCAATTTCCGCTGCTTTTCTTGTCGGGAGCGCAAGCGTTTCATCCATGGAATTCGTATGAAGCGACTGGGTTCCGCCGAGCACCGCGGCCATGGCCTGGAAGGCAGTCCTCGAAATATTGTTTTCCGGCTGATGGGCCGTGAGCGAACATCCGGCTGTTTGCGTGTGGAACCGCAATTTCCAGGATCGCGGATTTTTCGCTCCATATTTTTCCTTTAAACGGCGCGCCCAAATTCGACGGGCTGCCCGGAATTTTGCGATCTCTTCAAAGAAATCAAGATGCGAATTGAAAAAGAAAGAAAGCCGCGGAGCAAATCCGTCCACATCTAGCCCGGCTTTCATCGCGTATTCCACGTAGGTGAACCCGTTGGCAAGCGTAAAGGCTAATTCCTGCACTGCCGTAGATCCCGCTTCGCGAATGTGGTAACCGGAAATGGAAATGGTATTGAATTTCGGCATATGTTCCGTGCAGTACCGCATCATGTCTGTGATTACTCTCATGGAAGCTTCCGGCGGGAATATCCATTCTTTTTGGGCAATGAATTCCTTGAGAATATCATTTTGCATAGTGCCGCGAAGCTGATCCAGCGGAACACCTTGTTTTTCGGCGATCGCGATATAGAAAGCCAGCAAAATGACTGCGGGTCCGTTAATGGTCTGGGAAACAGAAATTTTGCCGAGGTCAATTCCATTGAACAGTGTTTCCATATCTTTCAGCGATGCAACGCTGACGCCGCACTTCCCTACTTCTCCTTCTGAAAACGAATGGCCGGGATCGTAGCCCATCAGCGTCGGCATATCATACGCCACCGAAAGTCCCATTTGCCCTTCTTTCATCAGAAAATGGTATCGCTCATTGGTTTCTTTCGGAGTTCCAAAGCCCGAAAACTGCCGCATCGTCCAAAGTTTCCCTCGGTACATATTGGCATGGATTCCTCTCGTAAACGGATATTGCCCTGGGAATCCAAGATTCTCGAGATAACCGTTTTGATTACCGTCTGAAGGATAATACAGTGTTTCCAGCGGATCGCCACTTAACGTGTCAAAATCATATTCACGCGCAGAGGGTTGATCTGCTTCATCCTTCCAAAGGGATTCTGCTTCCTCAAATAGATCTAACTGCTTCGTCATTGTATAATCATTGGCTGCTGATAGAGATTATAAAATTAGTAAAATTTTCTGTGAATTTTGACCGTTTTGAAAACGATACTTCGGGGGAGATTTTTTCTGTAAAACTCTGTAAACTACCTACAATGGAAACCAACATTATATTTGAGAAATCCTGCGAAAAAATGGATGAGATTCCAGATGATTCCATCCGCCTCATTGTAACAAGCCCGCCGTATTTTAACGCAAAGGATTATGGAACCGATGGACAGATCGGTTTATCGAGCGAGTCCTACGAACATTATATCGCTTCCATGGTACCGGTTTGGAAAGAATGTTTCCGAGTATTAAAACCGAATGGAAAGCTGTGCATCAATACACCAATCCTTCCCATGGAAAAAGCGGTAATGCATACACATCACAACAGAGATTACCAAAATATCAATAACGATATTGAAGCCAGCATTTTATCCGAAACTGAACTCTTTCGTTATGATCTCATCATCTGGGATAAAGGCAGCACCGATCAGCTGATGATGGGTTCGTATCCGTATCCTCCAAATTTTTACGGATTGAATACCATCGAATTCATTAACCTTTTTGTTAAGGACGGACCTCCCGAAAAAATTGAAAAAGAACTCAAAGAAGCCAGCAGGCTTAATAAGGAAGACTGGCGTGAATATATTGGAAGCATTTGGCGCTTTCCGCCAGAAAAAGACCGGTCCCATCCAGCACCGTATCCGGAAGAACTTCCGCACCGGCTCATCCGCATGTTTTCTTTTACGGGAGACACTATTCTCGATCCGTTTATGGGTTCGGGGACGACAGCGGTCGCAGCAAAAAAGCTTGAAAGAAATTATATGGGTTATGAACTGAACGCGGATTTCATCCGTATGGCGGAAAAGAGAATTGATTCACTTTAGGATCTGGCGCACCGGTGTAAGATCGGTATGGTGAAAAATATAATTTTTTGAATTGTACTTTCTGCGTCCGCCTTTTGGGTTTTTAGGTGTGTACCACGTAGGATTTTTGATCCCGATTTCTTCCGGTGAAATGAAGCCTGTAATCATGATGTCTCGCGTAAGGAGAAGCGATTCCCTGATTTTTTCATCTTTAGCCGTTTCACCGTCTTTTACCGGCAGGGAACAAAAAATGATACCGCCTGAGTATTTCTTGATATGATGGTAATGCTTTTCCGTAAACACACGGCACCCGTACGGATCAAATTTCCTAATACCCCCTGTTTGTAATTTAAGAAACCACTTTTCCGGGATTGCCTCTGTTTTGATATCGTACACTTTTCCATTCAAATCCAAATCGCCCTCATCAGGCTTGTGATCGGTATAGTCTTGTATTAATTCTTCATCAATGCCTGCCCAGTTTCTCACGGCAAGTTCGCCAAGCATGCCGATATAATTGGTTTCCAAATGATTTAGCGCAGATTTTTTTGGTATGAACTGCCGTACAATTTCCTTCGTACGATCCATGGCATGGTGCACTGCGGACTGCACCTCGTCAAGCGAAAGAGAAACCAAAACAAAATCGGGATGGACTTTTTTAGATGTCATGCTAAACTTATAGTGTTCGCAAATTTTATCAACCCTTAGCCAATGAAAAAAGAAAGCGCCCTAGTTTTGCCAGGACGATGGTACTGATTGTAATCTAATAGATGCTGGAAACTTCGGCTAAATCATTAATTGTCTTCGCTATGCTGTTTTCATCGAGCCCAGAAAATTGCAGCAATTCGCTTCGAGTACCATGCTCGACGAAATCATCTGGATGTCCAAGGCGTATTACTTTACCTCCGTATCCGTTATCCGAAAGCCATGCGGCAACACCCTCGCCGAAGCCGCCTTTTAAAACGCCGTCTTCGATTGTAATGATTCTATCAAACCTGTTCATCATTTCTTCAAGATATGCTTCATCCATTGGTTTAATAAAACGGCAGTTAACCAGTTCTACTGAAATTCCGTTATTTGACAGATTCTTCAATATTCCCTGAACAGTATGCACCATTGGTCCGATAGCCAATACAGCAACATCAGAGCCACCTTGGATAACATCCCAGGAACCGACTGGAAGGATTTCCGGTATGATCCCTTCTTCGAATGAGTGAGCGCTTTCCTTAGGATAGCGCGTGACAAACGGCGTGGATTCCTGGTTCAGCCCTGTAAATAACAGGTTTCGCAATTCATTGCCGTCCTTCGGTGCAGTGATGATGATATTTTGAATACATCGTAAAAATGCGAGATCCAGCGATCCGTGGTGCGTTGGACCATCCGGACCAACAAATCCTCCCCTGTCCAATGCAAAGATGACAGGAAGTTTTTGCAGCGCTGCATCATGGACTACCATGTCAAAGCTTCGCTGGATAAATGTGGAATATAACGCAACAATCGGTTTCAGTCCTGCTGCAGCAAGTCCCGTTGCAAATGTAACAGCGTGCCCTTCCGCAATGCCTACATCAAAAAATCTGTCGGGAAACTTATCAGCATATGGTTTCAATCCAGTACCTTCCCGCATGGCAGCTACTACAGCACAAACATTATTATCAGCCTCTGCCATCTCAACAGCAATCGTTCCAAAAACTGAACTGTATCCCGGAACACTGCTTTTCTTTTGACCATTCGGTGATGTATTGTTTCCGGAAGTACTATAATATTTCAGCGGATCGGCTTCCGCTTTATCCTGACCGCTTCCTTTTTTCGTAAGTACATGCACGACAGCGGGTTTTTTCAGTTCTTTCAAATTGGCAAACGTATCCATCATTTCATCCATATCATGACCGTCAATCGGACCAATATACTGGATGCCCAATTCTTCAAAAATCATTCCGGGGACAAGAAAACTCTTCAATCCTTCCTGAAACGAATGCAGAAACCGCTGAACGGTCTTTTTCCCAACTGGCAGCATTTCCGTCGTTTTCCAAATAAGATCCTTGATCCTGTTGTAAAGTGGATTGGTTACAACCTTCGTTAAATAATGGGATACCGCACCAACAGTTTGGGAAATGGACATTTGATTGTCATTCAGCACGATCAAGAATTGTCCGTCCAGCTGGGTCACATTATTCAGCGCCTCAAAGGCAAGCCCTCCTGTCATGGCGCCGTCGCCGATAATAGCAACAACCTGATGATCTTGACCTTTTATATTTCGTGCCTGCGCCATTCCGAGAGCGGCGGAAATGGACGTGCTTGCATGCCCGGCGCCTAATACATCATATTCACTTTCGGACGGCCTACAGAATCCGCTGATGCCGTCTTTTTGTCTCAATGTCGGAAATTCATCCCTTCTTCCCGTCAAAATTTTATGTGCATAGCACTGATGGCCTACATCCCATAAAATGAGATCTTTAGGGGTGTCATAAACTTTGTGAAGTGCAATGGTCAAATCAACTACACCGAGCGGAGAGGAAAAATGTCCGCCTTTTTCCTCGACAACATTGATGATATAATCCTTCAGCTCAGCGCTGAGAATACTGATGTCTTCTTTCGAAAGCGATCTCAGATCGGCAGGATCATTTACAGAGTCTAGAATTTTATACGGCATGTGCGAGATTTTTAGATGAAATCATTTCCAAAAAGTGTGAGTAAATAGAAATATCGACGCTCATTTCAGGGTGAAAGCAGGCTGCAAGATGATGGCCCTGCTGCACCAATACGGGATCATTGTTTAGCTTTCCTAAAACGGAAACATTATTTCCTGTTTTTGTGATTTTCGGCGCCCGGATAAACATAGCCTGATGAGTGGAAGCACGTCCATTTACCAGTGCCTCAATTTCATGAATGCCGGAATGCACCTGTCTTCCGTAACCGTTTCGGTTCACGGAAATATCCAAAAGGTGTAATGAATTCACTCTTTCATCATTTGGTTCGGATGCCATGAGAATTAATCCGGCACATGTTCCAAAGACCGGTTTTTCCTTTGCGAATTCTGATATTGCGGAATGGAAACCGGTTTTTTCCATCAGCAATGTGATGCAAGTTGACTCTCCGCCAGGCAACACAAGCCCATCCACTTCTTGTAGCTGTTCCGGATACTTAACCAATAAGGCAGTGCAGTCCAGCGCGTGAAGCTTTTCCAAATGTTTCGAGAAATTTCCTTGAAGGGCGAGGATGCCTACGGTCATTACCAGCCTCTCTCCTGTAGCATTTGATCTTCAGGAATCTCGGAAATATCCAATCCTTTCATGGCTTTTTTGAGGCCGGATGAAATATCAGCAAGCTTCCCGGGATCATCCGCATAGGTTACGGCTTCCACAATTGCCTTTGCTCGTTGGGCAGGTTCTTCGCTCATGAAAATACCTGAACCGACAAAAACAGTTTCAGCGCCGAGCTGCATCATGAGAGATGCATCGGCCGGAGTAGCAACGCCTCCAGCGGCAAAATTCGGGACAGGCAGTTTCCCTAACTTGCCAACCTGCTGAACAAGACTGAACGGAGCGCCCATATCTTTTGCTTCAGCCATCAATTCATCCTGTCCCATCGTTGTCAATTTTTTTATGGAAGAAGTCACCATCCTCATATGGCGTACAGCTTCCACAATATTTCCGCTTCCTGCTTCCCCTTTGGTCCGGATAAGTGCTGCGCCTTCTCCGATTCTTCTGAGCGCTTCACCAAGGTTTCGGCAGCCGCAGACGAAAGGAACCTTAAAATCATGTTTCCAAATATGATTGGCTTCATCGGCCGGCGTAAGCACTTCGCTTTCGTCAATGAAATCAACTTCAAGCGCTTCTAAAATTTGCGCTTCCGCAAAATGCCCGATTCTCACTTTTGCCATCACCGGGATGGAAACTTTTTCCTGAATTTCTTTAATCATCTCCGGATCGCTCATTCTTGCAATGCCACCTTCTTCGCGGATTAGCGCGGGAATCCGCTCCAGCGCCATCACGGCCACGGCTCCTGCATCCTCCGCAATTTGTGCCTGTTCCGGATTCATCACATCCATGATTACTCCGCCTTTTAGCATTTCCGCGAGTCCTACTTTTACTTCAAATGTTCCCTTAGCCATGGATTTCCTCCTTCTCGGTTACATTCCCGATTTGCTTAATTTTTTCTGTCACTTCTTCAATGATATTATCCGGTGTGGACGCGCCGGCTGATATTCCGACTGTTTCAACGTCTTGAAACCATTCTTCATTCAAATCTTCTGCGCAGGTTACCTGGTAAGATTTTTTATTCCGCTCCAGCGCAAGCTGCGTAAGCCGCTTTGAGTTTGCACTCGTAAAGGAACCGATAATAACCATGATATCGCATTGTTTTGCCAATTCTTTTATTTGCGTCTGGTTCCGCTTTGTAGGAAAACAGATTGTATTTACAAACCGTAAATCGAACACTTTTGTCATGAGAATATTTATGATGTCTTGAACATTTTCAATGGTTTGAGTCGATTGGCTCACAACACCGGCTCTCTTCATTTTTCGCAGAGCGATTGCTTCTTCCGGTGTGGCAACAATCAGTGGTTTTTCTACTTGGCTCGCAATGCCGACAACTTCATCATGGCCGTGGTCGCCGATAATGATAATGCGCCGTCCTTCCTGTTCCAGCTCCGTGACTTCATCATGTATTTCTTTTACAAGAGGACATGTAGCATCTACGATATTCATTCTCTTTTCTTTTGCCGCATCCCACACATCCGTTGCTGTTCCGTGTGCGCGAAACAGGATCGGTTTCCCGTCAGGAACATTTTCTAGCGAATCCACCACTTTTGCACCGGCATCATCCAAATCGTCCACAACATTTTCATTATGAACAATATGGCCGAGCATATACACATCGCCGTCTTCTCCGGCAGTTTCATACGCGAGATCTACAGCGTCTCGAACTCCAAAGCAATATCCTGCATCTTTTGCTACAATAATTTTCAAGCTTCTTTCTCCTTCTGAGATGCAAGCTCAGCTTTTGTCAAATCCAATACCTTGGGAAGCACTTCATCCACAGTTCCCTTTACTACTGCGCCGCATGCAAGCTGGTGTCCGCCGCCGCCAAGCTCAAGCGCAATTCCGTTAACAATATATTTCCCTTTAGACCGGAAGTTTACCCTGCAGGATTTTTCGTTTTCGAAGATCATTACTGCCACTTCAACGCCTTTAATTTTTCGGACAACATCCGTAAATCCGTCCACATGTTTCTTTTCGGCACCGGCAGATTCTACCATTGTTTCATCTACGGTAAACCAAGCCAGCTCACCTCCACAGTCCAGCTCAACATTATCAATTACTTTACTTAAAAGTTTCATTTTTTCTATCGGGCGCGATTCATAAACATCCTGATGAATTTTTGCGGTATTTATTCCGGCCCGTATCGCTTCAATGGCGATTTTGTGGCACATAACCGTCGTATT
>JASLML010000029.1 GCA_030746535.1 Fidelibacterota bacterium | reverse complement strand
AAGATCATTGTTAGATACGATCCGATAAATCTGCCCACCATGGCACCACTCCAGTAAAAAGTGACAAATGCGCCTACAATAGCTCGTTTGTCAAGAGATCCTATGTCGGTATTTAAAATCCCGGATGCCAGATTATGCATCCATGCCGTTTCCAATATGATGACATGCATATTCATATCAATGAAATAATTAACAAGATAACTGCCAATCGCAACCTCCGCTCCGACATATACAAAAATCCCCAGCGCACCCATCATCAAACCCTTATGCTTAAAGGCCTGCTTATAATTGCCGTGTTCATTATGCCGCATCAGATCGGGCAGTTTAACAAAGGAAAAAACAATGGCCAGCACAACGATGAAAGCGGTAATTATCAAAAACGGGTTTTGTACCGCAGCTGCTTCATTGGCATAATAAGCAATCCGCTCGGTTTCTGTGAGCGATCCGATTTCATCGGCAGATTTAACTGTATCGCTTAACAGGAAAAGTGCCCCGATGACAGGCGCAATAGCGGTGCCAAGCGAATTAAATGCCTGAGCAAGATTCAATCGGCTCGAAGCGCCATGTTCATCTCCCAATACCGCTACGAATGGATTTGCGGCAACCTGCAGAATCGTCATTCCGCCGGCTAAAATAAAATAAGCCATCAAAAAAATGTTGAATTGCCTGAAATCGGCGGCGGGGTAAAATAGGAAACAGCCCAGCGCCATCGTTAATAGTCCTAATCGAATTCCATTCTTATAGCCGATCTTGGCCAGAATCGATCCTGCAGGAATAGAGAGCAAAAAATAAGCCATAAAAAACGCAAATTGAACCAGTCCGGCCTGAAAATAGGTAAGTGTGAATAATTCCTTGATCCTGGGAATAAGTGAATCCACCAAAACCGTTATAAACCCCCACAAAAAGAAGAGCGATACCAGAGCAATGAATGGAATTAGAAATTTATTTTTTGGCATCTATTCTAATTGATGCTGATTTCATCAATGAATATCCAGGCCGGATTGCCGGCGCCGGGATGCCATTTAGGGCATGTTCTAATATTCTTTGCTTTAATTCGAATGTAACGAACCGGCTTCGAAACTGATTGCTTAAAATCCTTTATGAAAGGATCCAGCTCTTTTACAGACACCGAATGTCTTCGGGACCCGATCTTTTCAAATGTTTCGCCGTCCTCAGAAATTTCAAATGATACCGATTTCGGAAGCCATATCCAACTGACCGCATTCTGCAGAAATGTTGCGCTAACCGATGAAATATCTCTGACCGATCCCAAATCAACAGTTGCCTCAAAATCATCTCCAAACCAACCCTGCCATGCTCCCCAGGCATTTTCATGCCCGCGTATCGTATCGAAAAGCCCGTCTGGGCCGCCGCCGGTATACTGACTGCTGTAGGGAATAGCATAATCTATCGAAACAGCATAAGGAAGCTTGATATAAGAAACAGTTTCAACACCGCTTGAATAACCGTTGAATGTTGATACCGCCTTTACCACGGCGGACTCGGTTAACATGATGGAACTTTCGTATTCTGCGGAGAAGGTGTCCGGATTCGAGCCATCCAGAGTGTAAAAAATGTCAGCATCATTTCCCTGCTGAGCTATGGATATTTCCATACTGTCCAGAAAAGCACGCGACGGAGCCGTAATGACCGGATTCCTTACAAAAGCTGTTTGCACAGATGAAGGCGGCCGGTGGGCAGAATCTTTTCCCCAATTTTTGTTCGGGGATTTGCCCATGGTCAACTTCAGTGTGCCGCCCTCGGTTATATCTTCATGCTTAATAAATGAGTATGGATATTTCTTCCCGTTCAATCTTGCTGACTCAATATACGATCCGCTTCCCTTTACAGAAATTTTGAACGGCTTTTCGTTTCCGGTATTTATGGTCACCGATTTGAACAACGGCGAACCGATCGCATATTCCTGAGCGCCAGGCGTTACGGGATAAAAACCCATCGCACTGAACACATACCATGATGACATTTGCCCGCAGTCTTCGTTTCCGCTCAGTCCGGCGCGTGTGGGTTTATAAAGTTCATCCATAATCTGCCTTACGCGGCTTTGAGTCTTCCAAGGCGCACCCGCATAATTATACAGATAGGCAAAATTGTGGCTCGGTTCATTGCCATGAGCATACTGACCGATAAGCCCTGTAATGTCCGGCTGATTCCGGCCGGTGAGTTCTTCAGATGCTTCAAACAGCCCGTCTAGTTTAGCAATGAATGCCTCATCACCGCCTATCGCATCAATCAATCCAACCATATCGTGCGGGGCAAAAAAGGAATACTGCCAGCTGTTTGCTTCAGTAAAGGTAGCATTCACTTCACTGGGCTGAAAAGGTTCATCCCAAGAGCTGAATTTCCTTCCCTGCATGAATCCCGATTCAGGATTGTACATATTTAAATAATTTTTAGACCTCAGATAAAATGCATCAGCTGCATCCTGATTCCCCATTCCCTCCGCCATAACCGCAATGCACCAGTCATCGTAGGCGTATTCCAATGTTTTAGACACGGATTCATTCTCAGACTCAACCGATATGTATCCGCGCGGTTTGTATTCATCCAGTCCTTCCGCATCATCCATTGCGCTTTTTATCATTGCTTCCAGAGCTTTTGTTTCGTCAAAATTTCGAAGCCCTTTCACCCATGCGTCCGCGATCACAGGAATGGAATGGTAACCGATCATCGTGCCCGTTTCATTGGCCGCAAGTTCCCATACAGGCAGCAGTCCGCTTTCGTCATATTTTTTCAGCATGGAACGGATAAGTTCCTGAGCCAAATCAGGTTTGATTATTGTAAAAAGCGGATGTGTTGCCCGAAAAGTATCCCAAAGGGAAAAGACTGTGTACATTTTGGTTTCGAACGCGGCAGTATGGATTTTTAAATCGTTCCCGCGGTAACGGCCGTCTACATCAATAAATAAATTCGGCGCTATGAGGCTGTGATACAATGAGGTGTAAAAATTCGTCTTTTCTCCTTCAGATCCGCCTTCTACTTGGATTGCGGACAATTCCTTTTCCCACGTCTCCTGTGCATGTTCCCTGACTCCGTCAAAATCCCAGTAATTCCCAAGTTCCGCAGACAAATTCTTTCGCGCACCGAAGCCGTCCACTGCAGAGATGGACACTCGCACCAGCAAGGGACGATCAGGATCAGTGCCGAAAGAAAGCACCGCCTTTACATGTTCGCCTTTTGCAGATGTGGATCCATCCGCCAGCTGGTTATCCACATACACCTTTTCCGATCTAAACGGCTGCGAAAATTGCGCAATAAAGTACAATGTCTGTTCTTTGGCCCATCCCGTTGATTTGCGCATTCCGGTAATTTCATTCGGCCCCGAAATAGTAATAAACGACTCCGTTGTCCTGTCGCCCAGCCCGTGCGTAAGGTCGATTAGTATGTGGGCAGAATCGGATTTTGGAAATGTGTAGCGGTGAAAACCGCAGCGCAGTGTTGCTGTCATTTCGGCCAGTATATTATCATCTTCCAGCATGACGCTATAATACCCCGGCTCTGCCTTTTCAGAGCTGTGGCTGAAGGCTGAGCGGTAGCCCGACAGCGGATCATTTTCTTTTCCCGGATCCAGATGAATTTTGCCCTCCATCGGCATCACAAGTATATCACCGTAATCAATCCCTCCGGTGCCGCTCAAGTGCGTGTGGCTGAATCCTAAAATTGTCGGATTTGAAGCATGATAGCCGGAACAGTTGTCCCACCCGTCACTTCGCGTATCCGGGCTCAGCTGAACCATCCCGAAGGGAAGTGTTGCGCCGGGAAATGTGTGGCCAGTACCGTCTGTCCCGATAAACGGATTGACATAATCGGTGAGTGTTACCGGTTCTTTTTCGCAGGAAAACGAGAAGAAAGCGACGGAGAGAATTACAAATGCTTTACGGCTGGACTGCATCTATCAATGATTGAATCTGAATATGTTCGGAAATGTCCTGTACGGGAATTTCGGGGTGGAAAGTTACCACACGATCCCTGCCCGGCGGGAGGTCAAAATAATTATCAGAAAATGTTCCTTCAATTCCGTCTGCTGTTAATGATACAAACTTCGCAAGAGTTCCTGATTTCAAATAAATGTCAATTCTGTTTTCTTTATTTACAGTTCTGATTGAAATCTCCGGATTGGCCCATAAAGCGGATTTCACCGGTACCAATGTTTTGAGTGCGCTGTCAAAAACCCCATCCGCATTGAAAAAAGATGCTTCAATAAAAACGGACTCTTTCGGATAATCTCCGCACAGAGGATCAATAGATTTTTTCCACATACGCCTGCTGGAATTTTTTCCGATTTCTACCTGCGAAATATCGCGGTGAATTTGGGTGCCGTCTATTGATTTTATCAAAATTTCAAGTGTGCCGATCACCGGTTTCATTAAATCCGAAACGATAAAAACTTCTAATGAATCTTCTTCGGCCATTATACTCACGATAACATCTTTAAAGGTTTCCCGCACGGCAAAATGCGCCGGTTTCCACTTCCCGGAATAATCCACAGATGACCAGGACACGGTTGGCCATACATCATTCAAATTCCAGTACAGTGATCCCATGGTAATTGGTTTTTTCCTGCGGTGTGATTCAATCGCAGTTTGAAGCGCTTCCGCCTGTGCGTACTGGCTCAGCAAAACAAACGATCGAAAATTTTTCGGTTCGCCGTACAAATCCCGGATATAGAATGATATCATATCAAATCCATCAAATTCCGGTTCAATCCACGGCATGAAGGACCGCTGCCGAAACCGCAAAGCAGTTGTCGTGTCCCGCCAAAAGACTTGGGACGAATCCATGGATTGAATTGTGCTGTAAAACGGAAGGGACTGCAGTCCGTATTCGCTGAAGAATCTTCCTCTATTTTTTTCATATTGGGATGTTGGCTTTTGTCCGAACCATACGCTCCAGTCGTGCCGATCGCCGGATGTTTCATTTTCGAGGACACCGAAAGAGGATGACGGCGAAGACGACCAATAGTCGGTTCCGGGATCGTTTTCTTCAATAATGTCCGGAAGCATTTGGTGAAATACGTTTTGATATGTTTCCCAAAGAGCTAATGAATCTGTCTCCGAAAGCTTGTAGGATTCCTGCCAATTCCAATTGAACCAGCCGTTCAGATTTTCGTTGTTCCCGCACCACAGTGCAATGCTTGGATGGTTGCGCAGCCGCTTTACATTTTCTTCTGCTTCCAAACGAATATTTTCAACAAACTGATCATCGTTGGGGATCATCAGAATGGAAAACATGAAGTCTTGCCAGACAAGTAGTCCCTTTTCATCGCATAGGCTGTAAAATGCATCATTTTCATATACGCCTCCGCCCCAAACGCGAATCATGTTCATGTGCGCCGCTGCAGCATTTTCGATCAATTCCTCATATTTGCCGGCTGAGTGCGGATTAAAAAAATCAGCGGGTATCACATTGGCGCCCTTCATAAAAACGGGGTGCCCGTTCACCTCCAGAAAGAAAGCATTTCCGATCGAGTCTTGTTGTGTAATTAGCTTAACCGTGCGGATGCCGATATTTTCGGTATCTTCAGAAATAATCTCATTTTTCTTCCTGATCATTATTTTGATAGTATACAGAGTCTGGCTGCCCATTCCGTTGGGCCACCACAATTCAGGATCTGCAATCGAAAAAGGGACGCGGATCTTGTTTTTCCCTTTTTTCAATGCAACAGCTTCCAGTGATTGGATCAGCGCTCCATTTACAAGCAGGTCAGCAGATAAATGCTGTTCATATCCGGATTCAATTTCGACCTCTGCGGTGAATTCTGCAATTTCGCTGCTTTGAGATTCCTGCCTGAAATAGGAATCTGTAATGCGCGCCCAGTCCCAAAGCCTCAAATATACCGGCCGCCAAATTCCGGATGTTACCAGCCGAGGTCCCCAGTCCCATCCATAATGATACTGCGCTTTTCGTGTGAAAGCGCTTGTTTGTTTTCCAATCTCTGCCGGCTCATTGGATGCAGGAACCAAATACGGAAATGCATCCAGTTTTTTTTGTCCGGTTTTTACCGATGAGTGAAAGTGCACTCTTAATTCGTTTCGTCCCGGATGCAAAATTGGTTTAACGCTCACTTGCCAAGACCGATGCATATTATTTGCTGTTAAAATTTTGATGCGGTTTAAATACACATCCGCGTAGGTATCCAGCCCTTCAAAAACCAATTCAATTTTGTCCTTTTGTAATGCGTCTGCCGTTAAATCAAATGCAGTAACATATTCCCAATCCTCCGTCTCAACCCACTTTACTGCTTTTTCGTTTTGTCCATAAAATGGATCGGGTATGATCTCCGATGCAAGCAGGTCCGTGTGCACAGTTCCAGGCACAGTCGCAGGATACCAGATGTCAGTGCCGACTTCCCGAAACTGCCACATGTTATGCAGCTGAATTGTTTCTTCTTGTGCGGATGCAGAAGTCAGTAAAAAAAGGAATGGAAAGATTGGCCGGAACCGAATTAGGCGCAGCATTGCGTTCAGGCGGAAAAAATATAAAGGAGGGTTACTCCGATGAATTGGACCCGTTTATTTGGGGACAACCAGCACCGGGCATTTTGCGTGATTCACAATGCCTTCGTCAACGGAATCCATTAAATTGGATTTAAACGTGCTCATGCGGCGGTGCCCCAATACGAGCATATCAACTTCTTCTGTCTGTTCCGCAAGCAGAGTAGATATATTCCCTCCTGTTATGATTCGCACTTCAATTTCTTCCGCTTCATCCAAAAATCCGTATTCCCGAAATCTTTGCCGAATATCCTCCTCGTCCAGGCGCGGCCCGGCGCTGTCCATCATCATGGACATTTCACCGGCATGCGGATCGTTTACGTGGACAGCAACTAATGCTGCAGATGAAGACTTTGCGAGCTTTACAGCTTCTTCGATGACTACCTTTTCATCACCGCGGGCGGCAAGTGCCACCATGACGGTATTATAACTCATAATAAATTATCTATTCTTTTGGTTCTACAACGTCCATATCATGACCGTGGCACATGGGTGACTTGATCATACCGCAGCCGTTTGGGCACTGCGAAACCTGTACTTCGCTTCCGTCATCCTTTACCAAAGTGGCATGTTCCAGCTCAGAACTGCAGTTAGAACAAACGATTCCCTTTACTCCCATGCCGCAATCACAGCATTTATAATCTGCCATCGATATACTCCTTTTTCATTGTGTTTAATTATTCGTGACGACGGTCATCGCCGGCTCTGCGCTCGGATCCGGTCCGGCGGTCTTGTTCAACGGGACTTTCGCCAATTCGGCGGTCAGATCCCCGCCTGCGGTCCGAAGGTTCGTGGCGGCGGTCTTCGGAAGGTTCTTCCTCAGGCGCCGCTTCTGTTTGAACTGCAGGTTCGGCAGCGCTCTCCGCCGCTGATTTCCCCGTACGCGAGGACATCCCAATGACGATCAGAAGCACAAGGAACAAGACGACAATAATAGTGATTGAATCCATGTGATATTCCTTTAGTTAAAATTTTCAATCATTTCAGTAAAACGACTTTTTGGGTATGACGATTTTGACCGTTCTCCAGCACCGCTAAATATACTCCCGACGCGTGATTCGATGCATCCCAGTATACACCACAATGAACGGTGCTGAAATCTTGCATTCGCAAAGCTACACACGGAAAAAGGACAAATGAACTGTTTTTCACTTTTTCGCAAATGCAGCGTCAAAAACCGCGAATCTGATAGGAGACTCATGATGAAACGACTTAGCCTTATCATACCAATAATCCTTCTTTTTCTTGCGGAAGACGCGCTTGCCGGTGGACGTTTTCACGGAAAGAACCGCCACAAAAAACACCGCAAATCTTATACCGCCGTTCATATCGGCTTCGGATATCATTACCGCCCGCGCCGGGCTTTTTACAATCCGTTTGCACACCACAACCACATGGTGATCCACCACGAGAAAGAAAAATTAAATATCGCTGACGGGAAAAAGATTATGCGCCAGATCCAGCGGCTGAAGGATTTCAGAGATGCCGGCATCATCAACGATAAAGATTTTACGAAAGCAAAGAAAAAGCTGTTGGGTAGGATCGGCGAGGACATCCCGAAGCGGAAATCGCCAAAGCGTACGGCAAAAATCCTAAACGAACTGGAAGCGTTATTTTCTTTGGAACAAAACGGCACATTGACCGTAAAGGAATACAATAAGAAAAAGAAATCTTTGCTAAAGATAATTTGATATATACATGCTAACCCCCTCATAAAAGCCTCGCATTTGCGAGGCTTTTTTTATGCCTGAATGTTTCGGATAAAAGAAAGGGGGCGGTGAATCACCGCCCCCTTTTTTTAAAAGAGAATTAACGGACCTGAATCAGTCTATTAGTTCAACCTTTTCTGCTTTAGGTCCTCTTTCACCGTCTGTGACTTCAAACGAAACTTTATCGCCTTCGCGAATATAGATCCCTTCAGCCAGAGAGGTGGCGTGAACAAAGTAATCTTTGCCATCGTCACCGGTGATAAAACCAAAGTTTTTCATTTGATTGAAAAACTTTACTTTGCCTTCTTGCATTGTACTTTTCCTTATACTGTTAAAATTACTGCGCGGAATGTATAGCTTTTTTGATACATGTCAATAATGAATAAAATTGACGTATTAGTGCAGCGATTAGAGCCCCTAGCGGCTCATATCCGCTAATTGAGGATTTTCTTTTAGAGTAATGAGGAATTCCCAATCTTTTATGATTAGCACAGATAATTCCGGGATTCCAAGCGCCTGAACAGAAGAAGCAGGGTAAATACGCTGTTCTATTCCATTAATAGATATATCCAGCGGCATTTCAAAATCAGGAATTACATCTGCCCATTGGTAGTACAATGAATCGCCATCCTGATAATATTCAAATTTCGGCGGGTGGTGGTCAAAAAAATATTGATCGAAAAAATATGCAAAATTCTGGTCTGTCTTTTTTTCAACATGTTTCTGAAAATCAGCTGTTTTTACATGGCTTTTTGCATGCTGCACAGCAAACGATTTAATTATATCCCGCCACAGCACATCGTTGTCGATAGTGCTGCGTAGTGTATGCATGACCCAAGCGCCCTTATTGTAGGAATCGCCAAATGCCCAGTAATTCTCATTTTCCGGGCCAACAATGGGCAGCTTATTGCGAATACCTCTGCGCTTTTTCAATAAAAAGTCTATCATCACATTATAGCCCAGCTGATCTTCAATGAACATCGATTCGCTGTATACAGCCATACCCTCATGAATCCAGATGTGAGATGGATCCGCTGCTGTAATGCTGTTGCCCCACCATTCATGTGCTGTTTCATGAAACAGCAGTCCATCGATGATGCCATAATACTGGCTGGTCCATGAGCGCGGTCGGCCCCAGTTATTCCATGTATTTCCGTAGGTCACAGCAGATTGATGCTCCATTCCCAAATACGATACTTCCACAAGTTTGTAGCCGTCATTCCACCATTGGTAATCCCCAAAATATTCTTCAAAGAATCGGATAACCTTTTTGGCCTGCGCAAAATGATTGCGAGCAACATCTTCGTGGTAATCCAATACATAATGATTCAGCGTTTCAATCTTTCCATTCCGATGCATGGTGTCCTCAACCATCACATAGTGCCCCAGCTGAACAGATATATTGTAATTGTTGATAGGATTCTTGACTTCCCAGGTGTACGATGTTTTTCCGATTTCTGTATCCTCATTTGTATTCACCAGTTTGCCGTTGCTGACGCAATATAATTCCGAGGGCACGGTAAACGTCATTCTGGCGCCATCATCCGGCTCATCCGATATATGATCTTTTAACGGCCACCACAATCCGGCGCCATCGCCCTCACAGGCTACAGAAACAAAGGGGCGACCCTTGAGGTCCTTTTCCCATACAAATCCGCCGTCCCAGGGTGGCCTTGAGGCTGCCAGCGGCGTTCCTTCATACGCTACGCGAAACGTGAAATCATTGCCGGCATTAACTTTCGGAAATGTCACATAAACGGCATCTTTCTTGCGGATTGTTTTCAGTTCATTATCAAGATAGGTTATAGCATTTAACTGCATATCCTCCGCCAGATCAACCTGTAGCACCGTAAAATCGCTTGTGGCCTTGGCACCAATATCCACATACCCTTTCAAGTATCTATTTTCCACATCAATATCAATATGGATATCATAATGCAGCACATCATAACAGGTTCGCTCCGGCAGCAATGCCCCCAGCAGACGGTTGCGCTCCGTCAGCTTGGGAAAGGATGCCGGTTTTTCCGCAGGTTCCCCCATAGACCCGAGCCCCGGCATGTGAATACATCCAAACATAATTAAGGAAATCGGCAGAATAGATATAATCTTTTTCATTTTGCTATTGGATTTGCTGAAAATTACGAAACATATGCATGTGGGCGATGAGGGACTTGAACCCCCGACTTCTGCCATGTGAAGACAGCGCTCTAACCAGCTGAGCTAATCGCCCGATCTATTTTTCTTTTTAATCAACAAAGCGGGGCGCAAATTTAGGCGTCTAATCGAGGCGGCACAACAGCGATGAATGAACAGAAAAAAATCGACCACTATGAAATTGTTAACGATCTTCTGCTGATTAAATGGGACGATGATTCTGAAGCAGATGTTACGCTTAAAGTGCTGCGCGATAACTGCCCCTGTGCGAACTGCGCAGGTGAAAAAGATGTTTTCGGCAACGTCTACAAAGGACAAGAAACCGTAAAGACTGACGCAAGCTATCGGCTCATGGGAATCGAGCCCGTTGGTTACTACGGCCTGCGCCCGTTCTGGGGCGACAACCACAGCACCGGTATTTTTACAGCCGAAATATTGCTTACCCTTTCCACAGCAGATGATTGACAAACAGCCACCGCTTTTTCGGCTGGAAAACGTTTCGCTGAAAATTTCCGGGAAACTGCTTTTGGAAAATATCAGCCTGGATATCAGCCAAGGTGATTTTATGCTCATCACCGGTCCGTCCGGATCGGGAAAAACAACACTTCTCAGAATGCTGAACGGCCTCCACAGCCCGACATCCGGAAATGTGCATTACAATGGAAAACCGATCCTGAACGAGAATCTTGCACAGACGCGGCAGGAGATCGGAATGGTGTTTCAAAATCCTGCAGTTTTTATGGGATCGGTGCGGGAAAACCTTTTGCTGAGGCAGCGGTGGGATGCATCCTTTCTTCCATCCGAAAAAGATACAGCAAATGCGCTTCAAAATGTTGATCTTGCCGGCGATATGCTGAATGCGGATGCAAGGTCGCTTTCCGGTGGAGAAAAGCAGAGACTTGCGCTGGCACGCGTTTTACTAAACAACCCGAAAGCGCTGCTTTTGGATGAGCCAACCGCAAACCTGGATGAGGCTCTGGCGGCTCAAATTTTAGAACGTATTTCCAAACTGAAACATGATCTCGGTCTGACAGTTGTGCTTGTCAGCCACCAGTCCTCTGCCTATATGGAAGGCATCAGCCGAAACATTCAGTTGGACAAAGGAAACATTACATAACACTGATGGAACATTCGTTTTATATCATCACGTGGCCGGACATTTTCGTGTCGCTTGTGCTGGTCGCATTCTGCATCGGGCTCATCAAATGGTGGCGCGTGGGACTGGAATCATCCATTCTCATCGGCACGGTTCGCACTTTTGTTCAGCTCTCGGTGATGGGCTACGTGCTCACGTGGTTTTTCGCTCAGGATCATTGGCTATTCATGGTTGGCTTGATTGCGGTCATGATTCTGATCGCAAGTTTTGAAGGCTACCGCCGGCAGGAAGTTAAAGTGCCGGGATATTTTTTGATCGTCATGTTCAGCATGGCGATAACCGTAGTACTCATCCTTGGGACAATCATGGGATTTATCCTGGATGTAAAACCGTGGTATTCGCCTTATGCGATGATTCCGATCGCTGGGATGATCATCGGCAACGGGCTGAATTCGCTTTCGCTTACCACAAACCGGCTCATGAGCGAGCTGCATCACCGCGAAGAAGAAATCGAACTGTTCCTTTCTCTCGGCGCACCGCCGAAAGCCGCTGTGGAAGAATCTATGAAAGAATCGGTAAAAGCGGCGCTGATTCCGAATATCAATGCGCTGATGATGGTAGGGCTGGTGCAGATCCCGGGAGTGATGACGGGCCAAATTCTGGCCGGCATAGATCCGCTGATTGCGGTGAAATATCAAATTATGATTATGTATATGTGGATCACCACTTCCACGCTGGCAACGGTATTAACGCAGTTATTGGTGATTCGAAAGTTTTTTACGCCCCATCAGCAGCTCAGGCGCGAGATGCTGCGGATATCAGATTAGCGTTTCATTTCACTTTGGCTTGCGCTGCCACCGCGGCGGCCTTTTCAGCGATCGCTTCCTGATCTCCCAAATAATAATGTTTAATTGGTTTGAGGCTTTCTTCCAACTCATACACAAGCGGTACACCGGTGGGAATATTAAGCCCCACAATTTCCTCATCGGATACATTGTCCAAATATTTTACCAGTGCCCTGAGGGAATTCCCGTGCGCTACAATCAGTACACGTTTCCCAGACTTGACATCCGGCGCAATTTGGTCGTGCCAGTACGGCAGGAACCTGTCCACCGTATCTTTCAGGCATTCCGAGGCCGGGAGTTCTTCCGGATTTAAATCTTTGTAGCGTTCGTCAAACCGCGGGTGGCGCTCATCATCAGGATCCAGCTTAGGCGGTGGTGTCGCATAGCTTCTTCGCCACGTATGGACCTGCTCTTCGCCGTACTCTTCGGCAGTCTCGGCTTTATTGAGGCCCTGCAGCGCGCCGTAATGCCTTTCATTCAGTCGCCAGTGATAATGGATCGGAATATCATCCAATCCCATTTCCTTCAGACACATTTCCATGGTTCGGATAGCGCGCGTAAGCACGGAGGTATGAATCACATCAAATCCGTATCCTTCCTCTTTCAGGATCTGTCCGGATGATTTGGCTTCTTCTTCGCCCAGCGGTGTAAGATCTACATCTGTCCAGCCGGTAAAACGGTTTTCCAAGTTCCATTGGCTTTCGCCGTGGCGAAGCAATACAAGCTTTTGCATTTAAATCCTCATGAAAATGTATCCGGAAAATCCCTATACAGGGCTGAGCGGAAATCGGTTACGCGCGAATATACATCTTTGTGCAGGGACACCACAGGCTCATCTTTTTGGGCCACCGTTCGCCAAACATCTTCCAGTTTGCTCATATTCTTGGTCTCAATCAAAATATGAAATTCACCTAATTCCTTAGGACCAAATCCCAGCTTCCGCCGTGTAATGCGGTAATTATCCAGCAGTCCGTCTGATTTGAAATAATCAAGATAAGCTTCAACAGCAGCACAGAATTCATCATCTTTACGGCTGTCGATCAAATTGCACCAAACATGGTAAATATCCATTTAAGACTCCAATAATCGGTTGAGAAATTCGATTATAATCGCCGCATCCGAAAGAATAAAAAGAAAAAATACTTGCTTAGGATTTTATTATCCTGTAAAATACTTACGAGTAACTTACGATTATGGAAAACCGACAGCTATCTCCGAAACAGCATCGATTCCTGGACTTTATCCGGCGCTATACGCTGGACCACAGCCAACCTCCTTCGTACCAGGAAATCATGGATGCACTGGGGTTTGCCTCCTTGGGGACGGTCCATTGGTATGTAAACTCCCTTACCCACAACGGTTATCTGGACCGCACCAAAGGTCCCAACGGCAAGCGGGCTTTAAACCTCATCCACGAGGAGTACGCCACACCGGCCCGCCTGCCGCTGTTGGGGCTGATCGCTGCCGGCGAACCTATCGAAGCGCTGGAAAATGCTGAATCCATATCTGTGCCGCAGCCGTTCATACATCCTGATAATTTTGTGCTGCAGGTTAAAGGCGATTCAATGAGCGGCGATCATATTGAAGACGGGGATTATATTATTGTACGGAAAACAGCTGAAGCCAGCCCGGGGCAGATTGTGGTTGCCCTTATCAATGGCGAGGCCACACTTAAACGCTACCAGCCTGCCAACAGCCGTGTGGAGCTTCATCCGCGAAATCCGGATTATCCGGTTATTACCATAGACAAAACAGACCATTTTCAAATCAACGGCGTACTTCTCTATTCCTTCCGGGAATATTGAGCCGTTGCGCCAGACGGTTTTCCATATACGGCTGAGAGATTTCGAGCTTCAGGCAGAACGCCGCCTGGACGCATCTCTGCAAACCCGCCCTGTTGCAATTATTTCATCGCATCACCAGAACGGCACCGTTGTGTCCGTTTCTAAAGAAGCGGAAGAGGAAGGACTTCGGAAAGGAATGAAAGTGTCATTGGTCCGAAGAATGAACCACGGCGCGCGCCTGCTGCCATACAATCGTCCGCTCTACGGACGCCTGAATCATTATGTGCATTCCATTGTCCAGAAGTTCACTCCAACGGTAGAGCCTGCCGGTTACGGACAATTCTATATGGATATGTCCGGCATGGATCATGTGTATAAAAGCCACGAACAGGCCGGATCAAAAATATCAGACAGGGTACAAGATCAGATTGGGCTCAGCTCTTTCCTGGGCATCAGCCAAAACAAATTGGTGAGCCGCATTGCAACTTCTGTGGTTCCGGAAAAAATTCACCGCGTGGCTTCCGGAAATGAGCCAAAATTTTTATCGCCGCTGCAACCGCCCGTGATACCTACCGTTCACCAGCCGCCAGTAAAAAAAATGATCACATTCCTGATTCTGAATAAGGTGCGGCAAATTCAGTCCATTGTGGATTCCGCGGATGATGCACGGCGGCTTTTCGGAATATATGCATTTCAGCTTACGCAGGAAGTCCTCGGACAGGATTTTTCCGTTGTTCGTTCGCCTGCAGCAAAAGATCGAATTCTGAAGCAGGCGGTGCTGCACGAGGATACCAATGATGAAGAAAAAATCTGGATCGAAATAAAACGGCTTTCCGAGCAGGCTGCATTTGCACTCAGGCAGCGGTCCCAAACAGCAAAAAAAGTGCGGATGGAAATTCATTATACGGATGGATTCAAGCATGAGATGTCCGGGATATTTACAGAAAACGATGATGATGCTGTATTGGCAGAATCATGGCGGATATTTCAAAAAGCAAACACACGCCGAAACCGGATTCGCGCCATCCTGCTTGATGTTTCGGATTTGATTCATTCGGCGAAACAAATGGAACTGTTTGAAAAGGATACTGAATCTGAGCGTATGTCGGCATCGGTAGATATTCTCCGGAATAAGTACAAAAATATCAGCTTTACGAAAACCTTTAATCTTTCCCCCAAATTGGGGGAAAAGTAAAGGTTAACAATGAAGTTTTCTGATTTCCCGCCTTATACACAAAAAGCGCTTCAGATTACCTAAATATGAACCATGTTCACGCATCTGAATGTTCACTCTCATTATTCCCGGATGTCGGGCACGGCATCTCAGCTAACACTATTGACTGCGGCGCGAAACCAGAGTATGCGCCATCTTGCTTTGACAGAAACCAACGGACTGTGGGGATTTATCCGCTTTGTCCAGCATGCCCGCGCCGCTGACATAAATCCCATCGCCGGCGTTAACCTGATCACAAATCAGGGCGAGGCCGTTCTGCTGGCGGAAAATCAGTCCGGATATGAGAATATCTGCCGTGCCGTTTCCGCCGTACACAAAAATCCGGCGCAGTCTGTTGTTGAAATACTGGAAAACCGCACTAGCGGAATTTTTGTTCTCGCGCACGAAACATCCACGCTCTCAGCTCTGAGCCAAATGATTCCAAACAGCCATCTGTTTGTGGAACTTCGCCCCGGCGTTACGGAACACGGGGCACAAAAATTATCCCGGGAGTTCAAACTGGAAACAGTTGCCACAGGCGATGTGTATTTTATCCAAAAAGAAGATTGGTCGGCTCACCGAATCCTGCGGGCAATTGATCTGAATACCACGCTGTCCACGCTTCCCGCAGATGCATGCAAATCAGACAAGCATTGGTTCCGGGATGAAAAAGACATTATCAAGCTATTCCCGAACAGTCTGGATGCAATCAACAACAGCACCTATCTCGCGGAGCGGTGCAAAAAAGATTGGACTTTTGTGAATACTATTTTCCCCCATCTTTCGCTGAAAGATACGCGATGGGCAAACCAACTCTTAAGAGAAAAGGTGACGGCCGGCGCCGAAAAGCGGTACACAAAAATTACAGCAGATATTCAAGACAGAATTGAACTCGAACTCCAAATTATCACATCCAAGGGATTCGCGCCTTATTTCCTTGTGGTGGATGATATTGTAAGGCAGACGCGCGCAACCATCGGGCGGGGATCCGGAGCGGCATCCATCGTAAGCTACTGTCTTTTCATCACGCAGGTGGACCCCATCAAATACAATCTTCAGTTCGAGCGTTTCATCCATCCCGAGCGCATCAATATGCCGGACATTGACGTGGATTTTCCCTGGGATGAGCGGGATGACATTTTGAATTACATCTTTCAAAAATACGGAAACGAGCGGGCCGGAATGGTTTGCAGCCAGGTGTTTCTAAAACCACGCTCAGCAATTCGCGAAGTGGCAAAAGTGTACGGACTCTCCAATGAAGAAATCAAATCCGTTACCAAGCGGATCGGCTGGTACGCATCCCGCCGCGATCTTCTGCACTGGGTCAAGACAGATCCGCGGTTTGAGCATGTGGAACTGGATGACACACTGGAAGACATCTTGCGGGAAAGCGAAAAAGTGGTGGGCGCGTTCCAGCATCCGTCGGTTCATCCCGGTGGAATGGTGATCGTCCCTGATGAAATCCAAAAATACGTACCGGTGATGATGGCGCCAAAAGGCGTGCAAATCGTGGAATGGGAAAAGGATCAGGTGGAAGATTCCGGCCTGCTCAAAATTGACTTGCTCGGCAACCGCAGCCTCGCCGTTGTGCGCGATACTATCCGCCAGATCAACCTCAATTACGGTAAAACGGCATCGCAGACCGCATACCTTGATTACCACAAAATCCAGCCCATCGGCGATGAAAAAACAGAACAGCTGATGAAGTCCGGAAAAACCATGGGCATTTTTTACATCGAAAGCCCGGCCACGCGCCAGCTTCTAGCAAAGGCCGGCGTGGTGGATTTCGAGCATGTAGTCATCTACTCCTCCATCATCCGGCCGGCAGCGAACCGGTTCACAAATATCATGTTGGATCGAATTCACGGGAAGCCGTGGAAAATTCCGCATCCGGATTTGAAATTTCTGGAAGAGAGCTACGGCATTATGGTGTACGAAGAACAGGTTTCAACGGCAGCGATGGTCATGGCAGGGATGGGATACGCGGAGGCGGAATCACTGCGGAAAACCATGAGCCGGGATTCGCTTCTGCATTTGATTGAGGGCTGGAAAAAGAAATTTTACCGTGGCGCAAAACAAAGCGGATACGAAGAAAAGCTGATCGAAACGGTTTGGGACATGATCAAATCCTTTGTCGGCTATTCCTTCTGCAAACCGCATTCCGCCTCCTACGCCATGCTCTCATTTACCTGCGCGTATCTGAAAGCGCACTTTCCGGCGGAATTCCTTGCGGCCGTCATTTCCAACCAAGGCGGATTTTATTCGCCTTACGCTTACCTGAGCGAGGCGAGGCGCTTCGGAATCCGCATTCGACCGCCGGATATAAACCGAAGCTGGAACGATTACCGCGGACGAAAAAACGAGATCCGGATGGGATTCATGAGTATCCGCAATCTGCAGGAAAACACCGTAAAGGAAATTCTCGATGAGCGGAAAGCAGGACCGTTTTCATCGCTGGATGATTTTTTCCTACGCGTTGATCCAAACCTGTCGGATGCGATGGTGCTTACCAACGCCGGATGCTTTGCCGCCCTTGCGCCGGAACTTTCGCACCGGGAAATCGCATACCGCACCGCGTGGCACTGTCTGGGAGAAAAAACGAATACCGATGTTACTCTGAGCTTGACAATGGGTGAGTGGACTTCAAACACCATGCTTCGACAAGCTCAGCATGACTGTCTTTCTCAAGAAGACCGGCGGCGGCTGGATATCGAATCCTTCGGATTTCCGATTTCGGAACATCCGCTCGATCCGTATCTCTCGATCATCGGCGGGCGTGTGCGGAAGGCAAAGGACCTTCCGAAATACATCGGGCGAACCATCCATCTCGCCGGCGTGTACATCACCCGCAAAGAAACGATCACTGTAAAAAACAGGGATCCGATGGAATTTCTAACACTGGAGGATGAAACGGATATCTACGAATGCGTGCTGTTCCCGGAAGCGTTTCGGAAATACGGCGACCTTCTGCTGTGGGAAAACCTGTTTATCCTGAGAGGAAAAGTGGAAGAATCGTTCGGCGTTATTTCGGTGACAATTGAAAAATTGGGAAGTCTGAGCGCTATGATAAAGAAGATGGAGTCGGTGTAAATTCTAAACCTGAAAAATCTATTAACGCAAAGACGGAAAGACGCAGAGTAATTGATATGAATAGAAAAATAAAAGAATATAATTAAATCTATGTACTCTCATAGTTTCATAAAGAGTTTCTTATTTCATTGCGCCTGTACGCCTTTGCGTTAAAATAAAAAATGTGCGGACGCAAAACATTGACCCGGGACATGCAGTCCATCATCGAGGAGCTGGCAATTGAAGAATGGATGAACCCGGAAAGCTATTTCCCGAGCTACAATATTGCGCCGACCCAATT
>JASLML010000028.1 GCA_030746535.1 Fidelibacterota bacterium | reverse complement strand
GTTGTTGCCTGTGCCATTAGAATGTTTACAAGCATTATTGGAATTAGTAACATTTGTTTCATGTTATTCTCCTTGTTTGTTGTTTGTCATTTAATTACCAGAAATTTCCCTTCTCTGGTTTCTCCAAATGATGAACTTCCGTCCACCAAATTCTTTACTGTAAATAGATAAAGGCCTGAGGCCACTGCCTGGTCGTGCCGTGTTATTAAATCCCACGCATGCTCGCCGCCGGCAAACTGAGGCGAGCGCTGATCATTGATATTTTGAATATCCGATCCGGAATAATCATCGCTGTGGTTAATGATATCTACCAGATCTCCGGAAAGAGTAAAGATGCGTATTTCCGCTTTTTGCGGAAGCCCCTGAAACCACAGCATTTGCGCTCTGCTTCCATATCCGTCCCACTGCGCCTGTCCTTTAAACGGATTTGGATAAACGCTCGGGTTGTTTGTCCAAGAATCGACGGCAGCAGACACACCGGGATAAACATACTTCCGATTTGAATAGACGGAACTTTCGAGGCTTTCCAAATTTGAATCGGGGTCGCCGCGGTCGTAGGCGGTAACAGCATAATAGTTCAGCCAGCCGTTTTGAACACCTGTGTTCACAAATTTATAATGGTAATACCTACCACTTACTTCGACGCTGTCCTGATTGCCTTCAGCATCCATGATCCGCACGGCTTCAAATCCTGTATTGTATCCGATCGAAGCTGACGTTGAATCATCCTTGTCGAATTCTCCCAAAAGAGAAAATTCTTCATTGCTGTCCATAGTTTTCCGCGCACCCCAAATTTTATATCCTTCAAAATCCTGCTCGCGGCTTATGGGATCTACGAAATCTTCTGCGTTATTTTGCCAATAAACTGTTACTTCTCTGTCCTCTACTACTATCGCCATATTTGGTACTGGCGGAGGTGCGGGAAGCACGTAGCGGTCAATGATGCCGTCATCATTCAAATCTTCACCTTCATCCAATATATTGTTTCTGTTGATATCTTCCCCGTCGTAGGCTTTTTGCGCCCAGTCATGATTGATGTGAAGATTTTTTCTTCGCACAGAACAGTCTTCGTCCGAATTTTCACCGCAGCCGTTACCTTCCCACAAACCGCAAACCAAAGCAAACGCAACATTGCAGGATTCACCCGGGGCCAAAGACCATGAAGATGAATCGGCATTTGCCGGAGAGCTTCCGAAGGGCCCTGAGCTTAAGAGATAGAGCCAGCTGTTTGCAACAGCCGGATAACCTTCATCCGTATAATTCGGCGGGCCGGGGCCCAATTCAACTGATGAGGACATTTTTTCATACCGCTCTTCATCGGTAATCGGCATACTGAAATTCGGATAATCACTGTTGTTGGAATTGGTCCAAACCCACTGGTTGTAATGCGTTCCGATATACGGCCTTGGAGTTGTGCTGCCCAGCATGGAAACACCAATGTAAGACTGCGCCCAGCCGTCATCGCCATCCTTGTCGTACTGGTATCCGATATCGCGTTTATAGCCAGCGTCATCGCTTGTCTTATCAAAGCCATCCAGATTGTCGTACCAGGTAAATCCGCCGCCCGGTTCGTACTTGTTTGTATAATTCATATTGGCGACCGAAGCGTCCATCCATAGGCCTGCATACAAATCTTCTATCGTTGCAGTTGACGCATTTGTGATGGTGTAATTCAGGATGACGAATGCATCGGCAAAGGTGTAATTCCATGCATAAGATTCCAAATGGATATCAATCCCTAAAGGATTGTGATTAATAATTCCATTATCGTCAGATGTATTGACACCGTAATCCCTGAAGTCGGTTAAAAAGTCCTGATGCGACACCGCAAACGGTGAATAATACCGTGCCATGGAATCATCCGCAGTTGATGCAATGGAAGATCGAATTTCAATTTCGGATGTTTCAAACAATTCAAACCCTTCCTGCCCGGATTCAAATACGCCATCCACAATAGCGGTAGATACACGTTTTTCGCCGTCAACTTTTCCACCGATCCAAAGCCCGGCATAGGAAAAATGCTCCACTTGTTCTCTCAGAATTTCTGTATGCTGTTTGTACTGACAGGATGGTAAAATTTTATTGTCCTGCTTGTTCCATCCGTTTCCAAGTATTCCGAAATTGGTGACAGTAAGTCCCAATTGGCTCACGGATGTGAACTGATCGGTAATGGGAGCCTGAGAAAACAGGACAGATATAAAGAGCGCTGCTGTCCCTATTTGAGACACCGAGGCTAAGGGTCGATTGTCTTTCCTCTGAAACATGAAATTGATGTTGTCGAGGCGCCAGCCTCAGTGTTATACCTCTGGATAGTGGACGCGCAAGTTAGGTAGCGCTCATTAATAAGTCAATAAAAGTCAGTGCCTTTTTCTATAATTATTACTTCAGTAACACCACTTTTTGATTTTGAGATTTTCCGCCCGATTCAAGGATAACCCAATACACGCCGCTGGCATGATTGGAAGCATTCCATTGAATTTCATGCTGACCCGATTCCACTTGTCCATTAATTAACACATCCACCACACGGCCGGTTATATCGAACACATGTAGGGAATACCGATCGGTATTCTCTACAGAAAACCGGATGGAGGTGGTGGGATTGAACGGATTTGGATAAGCTGGATAGAGCTGAAACATATCTGGAACGACGGCATCATCAGCCAGTGCCATCAATGTTGAATCATTCCATGCTCTTCCCGGAGTTCCGTAATCGCCGTCGCCGTAAGAAATATCCGAAACTGACCAGTTCGCTGACGCACTATTGTCTGCTGACAGATCTGCAAGATACATGGATGCGCCGCTCGCAAACGGGAATGCGGTTGTATACGCCACCTGGTCTACAATATTCTGGGCAGTATCCACCAATACAATTTCATCTGTTGAATTACCAAGGGTGAAGCCTGAATATTCATAATCAGCGGCAAACCCGCCATTGGTCGTAGAATCATCGTTCCTTGCAAATACAAGGTATCCTCCAGGCTCAATAGGCAGCCCTCCCGCTGCTGAAACGGTATGCGTATCCGATCCGTTATCCTTAATGATCCATCCGTTCAGATCAAGCGTTACAGAATCAGCGTTATGCACCTCAAACCATTCGCCGTAGCTGTCCGACACTGCGCCGGGATTTTGCATCACTTCTGATATCACAATTCCGGGACCTGAGCCTTCACCAGGGGGAAAACTGAAAGAAGCTAACACCGGAAGATGATCTGAAGCATAATACAGTGCATCTGCTACATCAGCACTGACCACAGAATTGGCAGGATTGCTGTTTATGCTTCCATTACAGCAGCGCAAACCATCATTGCCATAAGCTACGTATGAATCAGCCACATACGTCATTTCGTAAGTCTCATTCATGACCTGCGTGGAAGCCAGAATAAAATCAAATCTGTCATCCATCCCGCCTCCTACACCAACACCGAATGCGCTTGCTCTCGGAGACTGTGTATGAATAGATGCAAAACTGGTGCCGTTATGCCACGTCCCCGGGCTGTCGATTGGATCATGAACCCTTCCGCTGGAGTCCGTTCCCGCTTCGATTAGCGTATTGTATCCGGGCTCCTGATAACTTCCGGAGGAGTTGCTGCTGTAAAAATTAAAATCTCCCGCAACAATGAAATGGCTTTCATCATCCAATCCGTTTAAGTACGATCTTAGCGCAGTTGATTCCGCTGCCCGCTCATTATAATTGGATGATCCGGAACTTGCCTGGAAATGCACACCGATTACACGAAATTCCACGCCTGACGGTGCATGTTTCATTACAAATTCAATCGCATCGCGATTGTATGCACTTTGTTTTGTACTTATGGTGCTTGTGCTTACAAATTCAAAATAGTCTGTTTTGTAATACAGTCCGATATCCTGCTGTGCTGTTTGGTTGGTGAATGTAGCAGCTGCCCAAGCTCCTGGTTCAACCACGTCTAATACATTCGACAGAAACTGAGCTGATCCTCCATCAGATCCAATAATTTCTGTGGCAAGAATGAGATCGGGCTCTGAATTCGCAATGATCGTCTGAAAATAAGTATCCCTGCTGGTGTTTCCATCATCGCCGTAATACAGCAGGTTATAAGCCATAAACTTGTGATCCCAGCCTTCGGCATAAAGGCAGGGAGCAAGAAATAGCAGTAATGAAATTATTTTTTTCATGATTTTTGAATTTCGGCAGTGATATGGCCGATGCATATGTTACGATGGTTTGTTAATTTAATAGTACTGTAATCTGATAATGCTTCTGATTCTTTTTCGGATAATATTCCCAGCTGATCCAATACAGTAATGAGAGCGGCAGGTGCCGGTCGCTGAGCGCCGTCCAAAATTTTAACCGCTATTCCGATAGATTTCCCATCTTCTGTTTTGATACCGATGCCGCGAATCGCTTCTCCGCCGACCTTGGCAACAGCGCGTCCTTTCATTACGTTGATAAAGTCCGTATCAAATCTTTTTTCTCCGCCAATGAGATACGGATGCGATGACATTGCATCAAATAATTTGTGAAGAGACGGATCCGTTCCGGCTGCCAATTTCTGAAACAAACCTGCAACAGTTTTTAGCGACATGATTGGCGCAGGCACACTGCAGCCGTCAATCCCCGTTGGGAAGTCATTTTGTCCAGTTATCTCCGAAAGTTTTTCAAATATTTTTTTCTGAACGGGATGATCTTGTTCTGTATATCCTTTTGGATCGGCACCAAGTTTTTTTGCAAGTGAAAGCATCCCGGCATGCTTCCCGCTGCAGTTGTTGTTTAGTGCAGTCCATTCTACTCCGTCTTTTAAATGCTGATAACGTGTTTTGCGGTGATACGGCGGATGCTTACCGCATTCATACGCCGATGCATCAAGCCCGATTTTATTGAGCATGGATTCCGCTGTTTTAACATGAACTTCTTCTCCATTATGCGAAGAGCACATCAATGCTAATTCTTCGGAGGAAAATCCTGCCGCTTCGTGCGCTCCGGCATCTAAAGCAGCCGCGGCTTGAAACGGCTTCAGTGAAGACCGAATAAAGGTTAGATAATCAGGATCGCCGCATGACAACAGTATTTCTCCGGCTTCATCAACCGCAACGGCGTAGGCGACATGGAAGCTTTCCGTATAACCACCCCTCGATACTGTACACAATATCCCCATTAGTTGGCTACTTCTGATGCAAAAACAAAATCAAAGCCTTGTGCTTTTCGCTTGGGGATTTCCTCCTCCAAGACAGCGATCGTATTGAGTTTGGCATGGCCGATTCCAATGGCGGTGCCCATGGTTTCTGCTTTATCAAATAGCTCTTCCAGTTGAATCTTAATCATATCGGCATCATCCTGATTATCCAGAAAAACATGGCGGCGGTTTGTTGGCACTCCGTAATTGCGCATCGTCAATTCAGCAACCGTTCCCGTAGTTGTTCTGCTGTCAATAAAATATTTGCCGCTGCTCTTTAAAAGTGTCGCCAAGATACCCATCACACGGCTGTCTTCGCTGGCTTTAGAACCCTGATGATTGTTCATCCCAACTGCCTCCGGCAAATGGTCCAATACTTTATTGATTCTGGATTCCAACTCTGCGCTCGTCATGTTCGTTTCAAGAATATACTCTCTTTCACCTTTGGTTTTATAGCGGCTCTCCAACGGCATATGAATGATGACTTCGTAACCCTCTTCCTCCGCCTTAGATGAAAACGATCGGCTGTGTTCGTGACCGGGAATTACAGCATACGTCAAGTCGGCATCCAGTTTCAAAAACCTTTCAGATACGGCATCATTTCTGTATCCGAAATCATCAATAATAATTGCGACTGTCCCGCGGGACACTTCCGGTATTTTCGGCTCTTCTTCAACGATTTTTGGTTTAGGTTCTTCACGTGCAGGGCGGTTGGCAAGTTCCCGAAGCATCAGCACCTGACTGATTCCCAGCGCCAGCGCAATAACTGTCAGGATGTATATTATGCGTTTTTGATTATCCGAGGTGGTTCTCATTTCTTATGGCAGCCTGATGGAAAGGTCAATCATGTGCGGAATTCCAAGCTGATGCGTTCCGTACAGCAAGCCGTAATTCAGTCTGTACATACCTATCGAAAACCCAACACCACCGGAAAATGACACTACATTTTTAGAAGATCGAAATCCTGCCTGCAGCGCTAAACTGGGAAGCTGCATTTTTGCAGAAAGGCCGGCGATCAGTCCGCTGACATGTGAATTATATTCGGTATGGACACCAATCAGGATTGGGTTGGATTCGGAAAAAAGTTTTACAGAAACTCCGGTTAAGGCTCGTAAGGGAAGCGTTGGCGAATCTATTTTGAATTTTGACATGGAACCCAAATTTAAAATACTCGCGCCGATTTGAATGTTGTCGTCGATTGAATACAGTCCTCCAAGATCAAGCGAAAGCCCGCGGGAAGATTCGGTATGCATATCCATATACACCCAACGAAGCGCTGCTCCCGCTTTAATATTATCCCGCGATCCATTAATGTAAAAATCAACTGCCGAACCGCTTGCCCCGAATGAAGCCAAAGGTTCATCTGTCGGCCTTGCAGTTCGGTATTCCAGATCGTTGAGGCTGACATGACGCATTCTGTAGCCCGTTTTATATTTGCCAATACTTGAACCAATATGAGCTGTAAAAGAACGGACACCGCTCAGCCAAGTGCCGTATGAAACATCAACATAAGACGGAGAGCCGTGTGTTTCGCCTAGTGCTGGATTTGCCCAGTTCGATCTTCCCATTGATGGATTTTGACCTAGAGCAATTTCTGACGCTGATGCAGGGAGAGATAAAAACCCTGTCCCAATCGCGCCGACCGAAACAATACTAAGATTGACAATTAATAGAAAATTAGAAATGAAACGCATACGTAAAAATATGTGCTGATCCCGCCGGATATTCAATCACAAAAGCATAATCAAGGTAAGCATCATTTTTCTGGGCAAACGACCAGTTCAATCCTGCGCCGACCGAAGCTCGCGAATTGCCGTACCCAACGCGCAGAAAATAATGATCCTTATACGTGTATTCGGTGCCCAATCTAATGCTGTAACCAAGCACAGAATTTTGATCAGTTATCATCCCAAGGTCTCCTACGAAAAAGAAATTGCCAAGTGTGTACGTGCTTCCAACCCTGTAAATGGTCGGGAATAATTCTTTGTACGATTTTCCCTGCTCTTCGAAAATGCTTGTTGTATTCCAATTATAGCTGGAGTTTAAATCCTGTACCATAAATGCCAGTGTCGGCATATTGCCGCCACGTATCATAATACCTAAATCAAATCCTATTCCGCTACCAGTTAAATTATCAGAATTCATTGGGAGCTGGTGATACAGAATTTTCACATTGATCCCCATTGCAAACCATGATCGCAGTTTTTGTGAAAATGTAAACATCAGTGCATCTTCGCTGGTAGATAGATATTGGGTATGCTTTCCCGATGTTGTCCGACCATCGATGTTGTCAGCGCCGGCACTAATCCACGCTATTCCTACGCCTGCTGTAGGAGGCAGATTCATCGTAAAAGCGGCAGCCAGCATCCGTCTGTTAAGCGGCAGCGACTGGTGCGCAAAATTTGCTTGGCGGGATTCTACAAAAGCGGTGCCGGCAGGATTATAATAAGATGAAAATCCCTTGTCAAGTTCTGCTGTAAAAGCGCTGCCCATTGCAATCGCTCGAGCAGTTGTTCCCATCCTCAGGAATGATCCACTGTACCCTGCGAAATCCGCAGAATGGAGCATTCCCGCGATCAAGAAAAATATCGGATATTTCAATACTGGCTTCATTTGATCACAATCAGGCTTACCCATTCGGATTTTGAATCATACTGCAAGCGGACAAAATAGGTTCCGTTTGAAACCAGATTCCCTTGCTGATCCCGCCCATTCCATTTAAGCGCACCGCTGTTTTTACGCCTGTCATAATCATACGAGTACACCAGCTCCATGGCAAAATTGTAAACATCCATATTTACCACATAAGATTGCTTAATATTGGTATGAAACCGCACATATCCATCACCTTCCAACACATTGTGCACATCAGGTGAAAATGGATTTGGATAGGCGTAAACGTCATTCTGATCAAAATTGGTTCTGTATATTTTCCAGTTAGAACCGTCCAGGTCGAAAGACCTTGCCAATCCGTCCATGGATCCAATCCACAGCGCATGATAGGGATAATACATACGGCTGTCAAAGGCCACTGAAAACATATCACTGGTCAGGATTTCATCCAGTTCATAATGAAATGCGCTGATCGACACAGCTTGCTTTATGCCCTTGAATTTTGCCCATGTTTTGCCATCTTCTGACTTCCAGATGCCATCGCTTGTTGCAGCGAATACAAGCGAATCGTAAGCCGTAATATTGTATACCCGTTTATCCAACAGTGTGGTGACCCAGGTTCCCCCGTCATTTGTGGTATAGCTCAATCCTCTGGTTTCGGTCGGGTCATCTGCATTTACAGTGGCCGCCCAAATGATTCTTTGCCCGTTCCAATTCTGGCGAGCTAACGAAACAACAAAATTGCCCGATAGGTTTTCACTGGGGTAGGCATAATGCTCCCAGCTGATGCAGCCTTTCGTTCCCAATATTCCTCGGTTAATTCCGTTGGCTGTACCCACCCAAACCGTGTCGCTGTAGGCCAAAACAGAGAATGCCTTATGGTTGTGATTGCCGCCTTCTGACGGATTTCTCGGGTTGAGATAGAAATCTTCAAGAATGGTGTATTCGCCAACCTTTTCATATTCGGTTGTGTCGCAGGTATTGAGCGCTGTTTGGTTATCTTTGGGCAGCGGTACCCGGCCCCAGGAACTGTTGGTAATATCGTACCGCCTAAGCCCTCCGGCCCAGCTCGCTATCCAAATGTAATTCCCTGAGATCGAAGCATCGTATGTAACATTGAATTCTTCCACCGTAACCGGCAGTGCTCTGAAGAATTTTCCGGCAAAAGGAGGCAGTGAATCTGCTGCACCTTCGGTCGGCTGACTGAAATAGGTCCACGAAATGGTAGTATCGGTAGAATTCGTTGACCACACGAAACCGTTTCCCATTGGATTGTTTGTTTCGCTGGTAGTAGCGGTTGCTACAAAAAGTGTATCGCCTGCGGCGGCTATTGCGGAAATGCCTCCGGAAGGAAGATAATCGGTCGGCCCGCCTTCGGTGAAATCCGACCCGGTAGTAAATGTCATTGCAGCAACAGAATCTCTCAGCAGAGATAATCCCGCTCCCGTTCCTATCCATACCAAGCTGTCGCCCTGAAGCTGGATCTCCGCAATGACGTTGCTTTGCAGCCCTGTAGTAAGGCTGTCAACAGATACAGCTGTTTTGTCGAAAACGCCGTTGTCAACAGCAAATGTGCTAACCAATGCTGGATTATCAGCGGGCAGCGCAAGATTCCACAAAACTAAGATTGCAATCACATTCCGCATCAGTATACAACAAGTGATTTATGATAAGCAGATGATTCGTTTCCAGCATAATCCCTGACATAAAAATAGGCATTGTAGTTTCCAAGCGGATTGGTAGATCCAATCGTGATATAGCGTGAAAATTTTCCGTCGTTTGCAGTTTCATCCCACAAATATGATACAGGATTGCTGAGTCCGTCATCATACAACGAAATCGGGCTGCCGCTGGAGTAGCTTCCATCCGGCTTCTGAAACATCAGGTAGCAGGACTTTACATCTTCAAATCCGTCCGGATCATCTGCCGTCACTACCATAATTGAAACTGCAAGGCTGTCGCCACCGAGTCTTTTGATTGAATCAGGCATAGATACGGCAGTTATCGATGGACCGGAATTGGAAATAGAAGCACTGATCTTGGTCATATCCAGATGAGATCCGTAGCCAGCCCTTACCCAGAAATAGACCGAATGCGTATCAGAAACAGATACTGTATTGCGTATGGAGGTGGTATCGTTTGAAACTTTTACAGCATAAATATCATCGTCCGCAATTATATCGCCGTTTAGCCCAGTGTCGTACAATCGGAGGGTATCCGCCAAGCCTGTCGTATCCGTTCCAGACCAGATCACATTTACAGAGTCCAGCGATGATCCCGAATAGGACGAAGCGCATTCAGCAGAAAAATAAAGTTTATTCGCTGACTGAACATAAGAAAAGGTGATATCCGTTACAGGGTCGCTTTCTGCAGAAGGATCGGTCTTGCCGCAGCTAAAGAGGAATAAAAGGAACCCCGCAGTTACCCAAATTCGCATGGCGGAAAAGTAAACCTTATCCATTATTTGATACCATAAATATGATGAACGAGAAGGGTGCCCACCTGCTCAAGGCTTTCGGCAGAGCACTTGTCGGGTGTATCCTCATGTGTGTGCCAGTAATTTTGATAGACATTCGGATAATCAAAATCAATAATGTCAATCGATGGGATCCCTGCTATTTCGAATAAGGGAACATGATCATCAAAAACAGTGTGCTTAATGGAAGGAACAAATGCTTTTAAGTCCAAATCTGCAGCCTGACCCCAAAGTTCTTTGATCAGCTTCCTGTTTTGCCTGAACGAATTGCGTTCAATCGGAAGGCTCAGTTCGGCATCTCCAACCATATCGATGATAATGGCGTAATCCGGTTTTGCAATTGGCAGATTTGAGGCAAAATGTTGAGAACCGCGTGCAAATGTTTTGGGGTTGCCGGCAGAACCGAAATCTTCAGCATCAAACAACACGATTGAAACGCCAACCGATGGCGGGTTGTTTGAGAACATTTTCGCCAATTCCAAAAGGACGGCCACTCCGCTAGCGCCGTCATTCGCGCCAAGCACCGGTCTTGATTTATATTCGAAAGCTTGATCTGCCCATGGCCGCGTATCCCAATGTGCACCGAGCAATATCTGCTGCTGTGCATTTGGATTAAATCTGGCAATAATATTGGTAAGGGTTGATTTTTTTGAGTCACCTGGAACAATAAGTTCAAATTCCTGAACAAACAGCGTGTCGGCAAATTGCTGTAGTTCAGCCATTAAATATTGCTTGCATTCAGCATGGCCTTTTGAACCGGGATTCCTAGGGCCGAAGGAACACTGTTTTTCTAGATAGGCAAAGGCGGATTCACCGGAAAAAAGGTCAACTTCCTTCGTACAGGCAGTGCAAAATAATACTAATCCAATGAACATATATTTCAGCATCCGCTACCCTGTAATTGCAATATTAACATCAAAGCCAAAATCGCGGTCCAGCTTTTTTCCGGTTGTCATTGAATCTGTTTCACGGTATTCGTAGACCATAGATCCCGTAACCTTGGTGTTGAATGTGTATGTTATCCGAAAAGCTGCTCTCCAGCTGGTATTAAAGGCAGTCAGCGCAAAATTTTCCGCATTCAGGGCTTTCTGTTTCGTTTCGCTTTCTGACATATCAAAATTTAAACTGAAGTTAACTGTGTTCTGAATATTGAAATCCCGGAAAAAAACCACCGGTATGGTGAATCCTCCGCGGTGGCTGTAGCTTGCCGTACCAGTAACGGACTGGTCATTGTTCACCTTTTTACCTCCGTTGTATGATTCTTCCACAGAGCGGGATTTGTTGTGCCTGATGGACACCGAAATACCATGTTTCAGGCTCATGGTAAGCCCAGCCAGAGGTGAAAAACTGGAGCTGATTCTGGATGTCCTTTCAAAATCTTTATATCCATTGATAAAGTCGTCAAGCTTTAGAAACGAGGTGCTTTGCGGCCCATCCTTATCAAACTGCCACGACCTAGTTTCTTTTCCATTCATTGCATGTTCTAAAGAAGCAGATTTCGCAATTCGTTTGATCACAGGCCAGCTCTCAACACCGGACCAGCGAACCGTCCACCCTGCAAATGGCAAACCGTTTTCCAGGCTTTCCCCATAGGCCAAGTAATCTCTGGTCATATTTCTCTGCTCCACTCCTGAGCCTGTGATATTGCGGGCAACATTTTGTGCAAAATTGAAACTGGTTGTAATGTTTCTAGCCAGCTTCAGTCCGCTGCGCACACTCAAATCACGTTTATGATTCCAGCTGCCGGTATTGGTTCCTACCTTGTCCGAATGGGAAAGTCCATGGTCGGGGATCCATCCGAACTTATATCCAAGCGGTACCTCTCCCTGCACTCCCTGCCCTGTTCGGCTCAGGTTTTCTGTATAGGTGACACTGATTGGATTAATGTTGGAAGCGTAGGAATGCATTGAAGCTAAAATTGGATTATCTTTTTTCTCTTCAGGCTCCTGTATACCTTCAGGCTCATCCGATGTCTGCCTTCCTCTTCCGCGTTTTGGCTTAGGAGTGGCTTTCCCGCGAGGTTTATAAATCAGTTCCATCAACGTTTTTGGAGTAAGGCTAGCGCTGGTTGAGAACCTGAGTTGGGTTCCGATATTTGCTCCATCCACATTGCTGTCCAGATTTTGGTTCCACCTGTACCCTGCAGAATAATTTAGATTCGGTTTCAGCCATGAGAAAATCGTGGGAGAAAAGGATGATGTAAATGATTCGTTAATATCGGTGACAATACCTGGATCAAAATTTTTAACAGCGAGCCATGCATATCCCCGGTAATCATCCATATCGCTTTTTGCTGTCCATGTATATTTATTTCTGATATTATCGGTAAGCGCATAATCAATAGATAAATTTCGACTCAGTCCAAGATTGTACACATCGGGCGACCTTCCGCCGGCGCGGGATGTTTTTTCCGTTAACTTTTCACTGAATACTGCCGATGTATTTATTGATGAAGGCGAATAATATAAATGTGTCCCTGAAACTTTTGGACCCAGCCATGGAACAGGCTCCAGCCATTTAAAGGGTGAAATATAATTATCTTTACTAAAGGGCAGCGCATAGCTGATGTTTCCGGAGTACGATTCGTTCAGCACTTTTTCCTGAATCGCGTCCGATGACACGCTCCTTGAAGAACTGATGGAAGCACTCAATTTATCAAATGTATACTTAATCAGCCTGTTATTTGAGCGAGAAGTTTTGGAGAGTTTGAGACTCATATTTACGGATTGCGATTTGGAAAGGATCGAATCCGGAGGGCTGTCCTCATCAACCAGTATATCTTGACCCGGATAATATTTTGGAGTGCTTACCGATTGTGCGAACGATGTTGAGAGCGGGAGGCTGATTCCCCACGAATTGGGCAGAAATTTATGCAGCGCAAAGCTCGTATTCACATTGATCCGCTCTGTTGTATTATTTGATCCGAGCCGCTGCTGAAGTGTATGGAAATCAGCATCCTGTCTGTTGTATGCAAATGATGTATTCATGATGTCTGCCATTGTAAAGCGGGATGAAAGGCGCATAGAGGTACCCTTATCTTTTTTCACGCCGCTCAGCCGCAATTCATCTATCCATATTTCACCGCTGATAGGAACATCAGTCTTATTTTGTATGCCGGCGATAAAGAACTGAATTCGGTTCAGGGCCGGCATTCCCCTTATCCGAATCCTTTTTCCTGTCAAGGTGCCGTCTTCATCTGTAAATGCGTATTCCTTTACTCCATCTCTTTCGGTAATCACATCTGTTTCTCTAATCTTCCTGTTTTCAGCATCTTTCAATTTCAGGGCAGAAATCCAGTTCAAATCCAAGTCTATGGAATTGCGCCCTTCGGTTTCATCCCAACCGGAATAAACAGGCTGAACAATCTCGTAATAATTGCCTTCAAACCCGAATTGCATGAAAAAATCAACATCCGACTTTGATGATGTAATCCAGTTGCTCTCCAGGCCATAGATATACATTTTCATTCTGTCGTAAGTCAAATAGCTTTTGGCACGGTCTCCGGAAAGCGCCATGCCGGATTTCATAGCAGCACCTTTATAGCCGGCCGGTAAATCGTTGAACGAAAGAACAAGAGACTGCTCTTTTGACTGCACCTGGTTTATTCGGTCATATTCTCCCTCCACTCCGGATGGAGGCTGGTAGGATGCATTATCTTCTGTATTGATCACCGAAATAGCAAAAATGCTGTCGCTGACTGCTTTGGAGAATGTGTTTACGGTGTCTGCTGCCAAGCCTATTTCCTGCCAGTCATTTCCGACAAGTTCAATCTTTGCTATTTGTATGCTTGTAGATTCATTTTTATCGCCGCCTGACACCACCAGCCGCATATGCTGAATATTGTTCCATTCCTGGCTTTTGGATGAATCTATTTTTGAAAAATGACTGAGCGGAACGCGATAAAGCTTCCAGCCTGTGGCAATGCCATTATCCTTTGTTTCGCCCGCAAAATACGTTTCATCATCCAGAACAATTGTTTGCGTAAAGTAATCATTGGTTCTGTCCAGAAACCCGGTCCTGTCCAAATCCTCCGTGTCAGGATAGCGTCCTGCATCCAGCGCATTCCCTTCTGTCCCGTTAATCTTTGAATAGTTTGCACTGCCCTCGGAATAACTCCAGTTGTCGCCGTTAGGATCCGAAGGGTCAACATCGCCGCCTGCATCTACAGTTTTAGAATTGATCTGGGTGGTGTCGCCTAAAGCAAGCAAATCAGCGTAAGTTATGCTGTCTGCAAGGCAGCCTCCCCAGCCATTTTCCTGTGCATCGGTACAGCCATCAAGTCCAATATCTTCATTGTCTTCCAAAATCCCGTTTCCAATGATGCCACCAACCGGAATATCCTCCGTGTTCAGCAAACCGTTGCCATCCTTGTCCTCACTAATTTGACCTAGATCTACTGTCAGCTTAGCCGATGAACCTTTTACCCATATTTCAAAAAACTTGGTTGAAGTCTGGTCATGATCTCCGGAATACAGAGGGGTGATGATACCGCCCCAAATAGAATCTGTATCTGCATCTTCTTGAAATGTCCGCGGAGTGTATTTCATGATAAGAATATCCGTTGTTTCATTTTGCGCGCGGATGGATGTGGATAAGTTGGGCCAAATGTCCTTTGTTCTAACCTGTCCGTACGGATTGAACCATTGTATCCTCGCGCGATTCAATTGCCGGTAGGCCTGTCCGCCGGCATTGATAGGAGCTGAGGATTCTTTCCAAAAGCGGCGCTGAATCGGAATGGTTGTGGTGCGCTTAGCTCCTTCAAAATCATCGATATAAGCAACCCCATTGTGATCGCCTGTGGACGGATTGTTGATCGGATTTGGGTTTGGCAGAATTTGCGCTATTTCACCCTCAAGCGATACACTTGATGGGCGGTCTGTCTCTATTACCGGTAATTTATCTAGCCAGCGCGAGAATCCGTCCAACGGCTGTTCCGCGCGTCCATTCATTCCCCACATAAAATTGCGCATGGGTTCATACCCCACTTCAATTTTTTCGTTGATAACCGACTGATTGAAATACAGGGCAGTCAATCCCAAGTAAGAATGCTCATTCAAATCCATCTGCCCGCGCACACCCAATATTGTTTTCTTGTCAAACGATACAAGCTCATGCTTGTCAAATAAGATGCGAATGTCGGCATTGGGATCGATTTCGTCCATTAGCACCAGAGTACCGGAAAAATAGTCTATCGAATAATCCACCCCCTTTTTCATCGGAATACCGTTTTTCATCACCTGCTCACTGTTTTCCACGATCATAAAACCGAGGCTGATGGTTGAACTCTGATTGGTATAATCCACCTCAATCGTAAAGCGGCTGTCATTATCAATTTGCGTTCTGTTAGTTGTTGTGTAAATCGTTCCTGTGCCTAGCGATGCTTGCAATTCAGGATGTGTGGTGCCGCCTGCGAGCGAATCATTGGCAAAGGGATGAAAGGTCGGGAAAATCAGTTCTCCATCTGCAAGATTAATGATATTGGGATTTGAAATGTCGATCAATTCATCCGATTGGCGGTTTCCGTTCTCATCAACACTGTCCAGCCCAAACAAGGTGATGTATGGACTTCCCAGCGGATCCAAATGGCTGGGCACAGAAAGGCGTTTATTAACAATTCTTACTTCAAACCCTTCGCGGTTGATGTTGGTTGTCCCCATGTAATACACATTCTTAAACATAAGGTCATAGGTAGGATGATCTGGAGTGAGGGATCGCGGCTTGAGCATTTTCAATGTTAATTCATCATTTCCTGCCGAAATCTGTTCTCCAACCGTTAATAGGGTATCGCCCGTGTTTCGGTCTACCAGCATGAACGTGCAGCCAAATACTTCGTCCTGTGCACGCTGGCGCAGGCGTATAAAGCCCAGATCCTCAACAAACGAATATTCCTGGCCCAGTTCCAACCGCTTGAAATTTCCGGTCTGATCCAGACTTTCGTCAGGATTATCGAGGTCGGCATAAGCAGTGCCCGATTCTGTCTCGGCATTGGTGGTGTTATCAAGTTTGTAAAGCTCAAAATTGCGGACAATCACTGAACCAATGGTGTGCAACCCTTCCTTGAGCGGATAAAAAGAGGGTATCCAAATTTGATGCCCCGTTGAAAGCACCGTATCCGCTCCATTCCTGAACCATTCATGAATAAAGAAATATTTATTCTTAACATAATCGGTATCTTTGATCTGCTGAGTTTTAGCCTCGTTGCTTCCTGTATATTCCTGCTGTTCCCTTTTTGTCTCCACTACCGAAGCAATTGCTGTAACATCCATTGGCCCAAATTTGGAAATGGTTTTGATTCCGAAAAGCCCCGAGTGCCCGGCAGATCCCATTAATGCCTGTGAGCCGGGCAGGCTCAACGATACATTTCCCGCCTCTACCCGCTGCACGATTTCATCTTCCATTCCGTCGTAGGTTATTCGGATATTGTTCTCCCAGTCAAAATCGCGCTCAGAATCATGGTCCATCAGCACTGTTACTCTGTCTCCGACTTTCCCCTGCACATTGAAATTTTCTTTTTGATCAAATTCAAGATGGGTGTTTTGTGTCTCATTAATACTGGATCGCACCAGCTGCTGATCCTGAAATACCATTTTCCCCGAAATTTTAACATTTCCCTTTGCATGCAATGAAACTCTGCCAAGATCGCCAACATCAACACCAATCACCTCCATCGCCTGCCCCCGCTTTGTTTGCGGGGTGGAAGCCACCACATTTGAGGAAGACCGAAATGTTTCGCTAAAATTCTTTTTGCGGGTTGCAGCAAACATTTGCGAAACATAATAATCTACCGGCGCGGTGAACGGGATTTTATGGATAAAACCGTCTACAGATCTAACAATGGTTATCAATTTCCAATCACTGTCAATCTGAATATCCGTACCCTCTCTTGAAAACGGAATGGAAAGCAGGCCAACCGGATGTTCTAAGGTATCTGCAAGCAGTGGAAAAGTTTGTTTTGGAGTGTCAAACGGATTGACTACAAAAGATGATACCGGGTGCGATCGGATGGTAAAGACGGAGTCCACCTGCCGGCCGTAGGATTCCCCAACGGTCAAGAGGATAATAAAACCTGCTATCACCGATTTAGTCAATGGACTGTATTCTGTTTCTATTTCCTGATGCACCTATCTTAAAGCGCATCAAATGATAGCAGTCAGCTTATAGGCTTACGTCCTCTCTGTTCTCGGGCTGGCCGGCCAGCCGGTTATCAAGTAATAGTCTCAATTTTTTCAATGCTGCGCCTCTATGGCTGATTTTATTTTTATCCTTTAGAGAAAGTTCCGCAAATGTTTTGCTTTTTTCAGTAAGGAAAAACACCGGATCATACCCAAATCCGCCTGCACCTTGGGGATGCTCAGTAATGACGCCTTCTGCACTGCCTTCCACCCAGGATTCATCACTTCCGTTCACGAGGGAAATCACCGATCTGAACCTAGCCGTTCTATCGGATGGCTGTACATCTTTCATTTCATGGAGCAATTTATTGATATTATCCTCAAAGGCGGCATCTTCTCCTGCCCAACGAGCGGAATGTACTCCTGGGGCGCCATCCAGCGCATCAACTTCCAGACCGGTATCATCGGCAATTGCCGGTAATCCTGTTATTGTGTGCACTGTTCTTGCCTTCAAAAGGGAGTTTTCCAGCAATGTTTCGCCTGTCTCTTCAATATCACCGACGTGAGGAAAATCCTCAAGTGTCATCCATGTGATCGGCATATCTCCGACGAAGGAGCGGATTTCTTCCACTTTGTGTTTATTATGTGTCGCTAAAACAATGTCCATTTTGAACCTCGGATAGAGGGAATTGGCGGAAAACATAGGATTTTTCCCGACTGCATACAAGAGATTTAAGAAAATTGCTTTGTCAGCTTAGTTTCGGTTTGCATTCAGAAAAACTGACCTCTAATTTTCACGGTCTTTTAAGACTAACTTTGAAACAAAAGATTGGTTGGCTCGGTAGCTCAGTCGGTAGAGCAGTGGACTGAAAATCCATGTGTCGCTGGTTCGATTCCGGCCCGAGCCACTTTTTAAAGCCTCATCCATCGATGGGGCTTCTTATATTCCCCTTCTTCAAAATCAAAGGAACAGCAATGAATTCAATTTCAGCACGCGCAATTACTTTTCTGGTATTATCCCTTTTTCTGTCAGGTCAGCATCTTCCCCGAGTGGATGAAGAATGCCGCTCGGAAATGGACGAACGCCTGGCTTTCGGATTATGCGAAGACGGCAGATTCGATTTTTACGCATCCGGAAATTTCAAAGAAGGCATCCCAACTCCGGAAGCGTTTTTGGGCTATCCCATCGGAAGCTGGCACACCACGTACGGCAGAATGGAACGGTACATTCATGCACTTCAGGAAGCGGCACCAAACCGAGTATTTATTGAGCAGTATGGGAAAAGCATCGAACAGCAGAATATGATGATGTTAATAATTTCATCAGAAAATAACATCCGGAATCTCGAGCAGATCCGCTTGCAGATTCACCGTCTCGCAAATCCGGAAAAAACAAATCTGAACGCTGCTAAGCGGCTGGCAGCCACGACGCCGGTGATGATCTGGCTGAATCCGGCGAATGATGGAAATGAGACTGCCGCATTTGAAGCCTGCCTTCAAATTGCTTATCAGCTCGCTGCCGGCGAAGATTCCAATACACAGCACTTGAGAGAAAATGCAGTCGT
>JASLML010000027.1 GCA_030746535.1 Fidelibacterota bacterium | reverse complement strand
TAGTTCAAAACTGATTTTAATTAAAACGACCGTATTAAAGAAACCGAGATGGAAGCGTTTCAAGCTTTTCACGTTTCATGCCAATCATTTTGAAAGCGGGTTTTCGCAGCGGTCGCTTTACCACGAACCGCTCAAACAATTTCTGCCGGCGGAGTACAGCATTCCCCTGACAAAGCTGACCGTAAAGACAGAAGAAAAGTCGGCGGCAAAAACACTGCTTGCTGAAAACGGTGTCAACGATTCCTTTTTCGCGATCATTCCGTCTGCAGCGTGGAAACAAAAAGAATGGAGCGCGAAGAGGTATGCGGAAGCGGCTAAATCCATTTCCGAAAAAACAGGATTGAAAGGTGTGATCCTTGGAGGTAAAGGTGACACGATTTGTTTGGAAATTTCTAAAGCAAACCCGGACTGCACCGACTTTCACGGAAAGCTGAGCCTGCGGGAATCGATGTCTGTATTATCTCTCGCAAATTTTGCCGTCGGCTCGGATACAGGACTGATGCATGCGGCGGAGGCGCTCGGAATTCCGGTAACCATGATCATGGGGCCGACATCGGTAGAAACGGGCGGCGGCGTGCAGCTGGAGTCATCAACAGTAATTGCACTCGAACATCTTTGGTGCCGTCCCTGCTCCCAAAACGGAAAGCGTCCGTGTTACCGCAACGAGCAAATCTGCCTGACAGGAATTTCTGCAAATGCAGTGGCTAAAAGCGCTTTGAAGACTGCAGGCAGGCAATGATTTCTCATTGGCAAATCCTTTACAATGTGATCATGATTCCTTTGGTCGCGATTCTTTCGCTTGCCGGATTCGTGTTCCATCCAAAAATTAGAGAAGGCGTAAAAGGAAGGTTTAAATCCTTAAGTACTCTTGAAAAATATTTTGGCGGTGAAAGAGGAAAAGAACCGGTGTACTGGTTTCACGCGGCGTCGCACGGCGAATATGAACAGATCCGTCCCGTAGTAAAAGGTCTGAAAGAAGTGGAACCGTCCGCGAGAGTTTTAGTGTCTTTCTTTTCACCTTCGGGCTACAACCATGTGAACGACGATTTGATCGAATGCAAGGTGTACCTGCCGTTTGATTTTTTTTGGATCGTGAGAAGTGCGCTGCAAACCGTACGTCCGAAAAAACTCATTTTTGCCGCATATGACATTTGGCCGAACCTTGTATGGACAGCAAAAGCCTACGATATCAATACAACCCTTTTTGCCGCGAGATTTGTGGAAGGAACGAAAAAGTTATCGCCGGTTTTCAGAGACTTTTACGCATCAGTTTACAGAAGTTTTTCGGACATCTATACCGTAACAGAATCTGACCACGACCGCCTGCTGACATTGCTGACAGGGCCGGAAAGACCGGTGGTCCGTGCGTTCGGAAATCCGCGGTATGATCAGGTAAAATCCCATGCGGATGCATTTACTCAAGAACACACCGAATCGGTTTTGAACAGGAGGAAATGCCTGATCGCGGGAAGCGTCCACCGTGAAGATGAAGACATGATTCGTACGGATGTTGCGGTACTGCTGCAGGCGGTTCCGGACCTTTCTCTGATTTGGGTCCCGCACGAACCGCATGAAAAGGCTGTTGCAAACGCGGAAGAATTTTTCCGGGAATCAGGATATTCGACATCGGTTATGGATCACAAAGATGTGGAAAATATCGGCGATGCAAGAGTGATAATTGTCGGAACGGTCGGGGTGCTTGCCAAGCTCTACTGGCAGGGACAAATCGCCTATATCGGCGGAGGATTTTCTTCGGGTGTGCATAATGTGATGGAACCGGCAATTGCGCGGCTGCCGGTATTTTTCGGCCCGCGGTACCGCGAATCAAACGAAGCAGAAGAAATGATTGAATCTTCCGGCGGGTTTACCGTTGCAAACGGAGAAGAATTAACGGAAGGAATTTCAAAACTGCTTCGAAATCCGGATGCTTTGCTGAAGGCAAGCTATGCCGCCACGGATGTCATCCACCGGAATCTCGGTTCCGCCACGCGAATTGTGCGGGGAATTATCAAAGATTAACGTGGTTTCCTTTTCGATCCATTATCCCAAATTTTCTTTTTCGGCTGACCTGAATTTTTCTCCGGGAATTCACGTGATTTACGGCGAAAGCGGTGCCGGTAAATCCTGGCTGGTGCATGCTTTGGCAGGTACAGAATCCGATGCAAAACCAAATTTCGAACTTTCTGACATACGGATTCCGGATAAAGTGCAGACAGTATTTCAAAATCCGGAAGACCAGATCATTGCAGATACCATATTTCGAGAGATTGCTTTCGGCTTTGAATGCCAATCGTCCGATGTATCATGGATTCAACAAAAGGTTAAGAATTCGGCTGCCCTGATGCCTGAATACCTCGATCTCAGCCGGCATCCGTCAACTCTGAGCGGCGGCGAAATGGAACAGCTGAATCTCATAACGGCATTCGGCGCAGATTCGAATCTTGTTTTGATAGATGACGGATTGTCCTTTTTAACACATAACGCCAAAGAAAACTGGGTGAAACGTATGCGGAATTTCATCCAAAAACGGGAATCCGCTGTGCTCTGGTTTACGAGTAACCCATTGGACATTTCTTACGGCGACACCGCTTGGCATATTTCACAGGAATCATTTCGAAAGCATGAAGAACATGTTGAAGTTCATCATAAAAAAGGAACGATACCGAAAGGAGAGATGGAAATTCGTCTTAGAGATTTACAGTTCGCATACAGTGGCGGTACGGAGTTGTTTTCAGGATTTTCGTCGAATAGTTCGAAAAACCGAAGTATCGGAATCCGAGGTGAAAACGGTTCCGGGAAAACAACCTTAGCAAAAATTCTTTCCAATTCCCTCTCTCCGCATTCAGGTGAAGCGCTGCTTACTGTTTCGGCCGTTCCTGCGAACATTGCGCTGGTGGATCAGTTTCCCGAACGAATGCTCGGCGTTTCTACGCTTCAGGATTTTATGGACCAACTGAAGGATCATGGAAAAATGGACTCCTACCATATGTCAACGTGTACCAAGGTCATGCAGTCTCATCAAATATCGTGGGAGACTGTAAAGGATAGGCATCCTTTTGATCTTCCGTGGAACCTCCTTCGCCTTGCGATAATTATCATGCTTGCTAACTGCAATTACGACATTTTGATCCTGGATGAGCCGACCTTTGGGCTCGGGGCAGACCAAACGCGTAAAATGACGGATTATTTTCATGAAATAATGTCCAGTAAACATCTTGTATTTATTTCACATGATTCTAATTTTCTTGATGAAGTTTGCGATAGTTTCATTGATCTATCCGTACACAACATTTCTCAAAAAAGTATACTGCAGGTATGAGTGAAATAAAACCGGAACGAGCAAAGCTGACAGATCCTTCACGTATTCTTACTATGGCGAATATGGTCAGCCTATTGCGTGCGCTGCTGGCAATTCCCATCATTTATACCCTTACAAACCCCGATTGGCTAACATACACATTTCTGCTTGCGATTGCAGGAGTGCTGTCCGATGCGCTGGATGGATACCTTGCGCGAAGGGCACACGAAGTAACGCATTTTGGGAAATGGCTCGATCCGATCGCTGACTTCATTGTTATTTTTTCAGTAGCGTCATATCTGATCTTAATCGACAAGCTGCCGTATTGGTTTTACTGGTTTTTCCTTATTCGCTATGTGAGCATTGCTGTTCCTGCCATTTACCTTCTGAACCACACTCATTTTATTCTTCATTCCAACTGGTGGGGGAAATGGGGCTTAGGTATTTCTGCCTTGGCTTTGATTTTACACATCTTCCCTGTGAAATATGTAGATTGGTTGCCTGAAGTCACTTTGTGGTCTGCATCGATTCTGCTTGCCGTAAGCTGGGTGACCTATTTCAAAACCTTTATTCAAGCATTCAAAACAGCATCCTGAGCAATGGCACCCCTGACTTCCCTTTTTTCGGTACTTAGCCGAACCCGGGATTCCTTATCAAAGGCACTAAATTCCCTTAGAGCGCCTTACGAAAAATTGGGCTCACTGGATGAGTTGGAAGCAAGTCTACTTTCCAGTGATATTGGAATGGAAACGGCAGAGGCAGTTTTGGAAATTGCTAAACGATCAAAGAGCGGACATGCCATCGATGAAATTATTGATTTATTGATCGGCATCCTTGAATCTGTCGATTCGGGTCCAATAACACATATTGATGCCGGTCCGAAAGTCATTTTGATCGTTGGAGTAAATGGAACTGGCAAAACTACATCGGCAGCAAAACTTGCGGGGTTGATGAAAACCGATGAACCGGCCCTTTTGATTGGAGCAGATACTTACCGCGCAGCGGCAGTGGAACAGCTTCGTATCTGGGCCCAAAGGGTGGATGTCCGCCTCGTATCCAATGAAGCATCCAAAGATCCATCTGCCGTATTATTTGATGGTATGTCATCTGCTATTGCGCAAAAGGTGAATAATGTGATTGTTGATACTGCAGGAAGGCTGCACACTTATGATCATTTGATGGAAGAATTATCCAAAATGAACCGAGTTCTCAAAGAACATTTTCCACAGTTCAATACAAAGTCACTAATTACGATTGATGCATCGCTCGGGCAGAATTCTCTGTTTCAGGCTAAGTCGTTTGCAAAGCATGTAGACTTGGACGGAGCAATACTTACCAAAATGGACGGGACAGCAAAAGGAGGTATTGTTTTTGCACTAGTAAAAGAATTGTCGCTGCCTGTTCGATATATCGGAATAGGGGAAGATATACAAGACATTGAACCTTTTGATGCTGAAAAATTTGTGCATTCTTTGGTGGGCAGTGCTAATGATTGAAAAACGAAAACTGAACCTAATAAGCCTAGGCTGCGCAAAAAATCTTGTCGATTCTGAAATATTGCTGGGCGGATTAAATAAGACTGATTTTTCAATAACTCAGGAGGCGCAAGAAGCAGACACAATTGTGGTCAATACCTGCGGATTTTTGGATATGGCACGTGAGGAATCGGTGGAAATGATCCTTCAGGCAGCAGAATTGAAGCGGACAGGAAAACCTGATCAGCTTGTGGTAATGGGATGTCTTTCAGAACGATATCCGGATGAGCTCGCAAAAGAAATCCCCGAAGTGGACAAATTTTTCGGAAGCAATGACCACCGGCAGATCGTCTCATTTTTGACGGGAAAAGAATTTTCAAGGGATGATCCGTTATTCCTCAGATCCCTGCTGACTCCCAATCATTACGCCTACCTGAAAATTGCCGAAGGGTGCGACAACGGATGTTCCTTTTGCAGCATTCCGCTGATGCGCGGACTTCAGAAAAGTCGGCCGATTCCCGCAATCATGGATGAAGCCGAAAGGCTTGTGGAAAACGGAACCAAAGAATTGCTCATTATAGCGCAGGATACGACGTCTTACGGCTGGGATTTAGATGAAAAGAAATCCCTCGCAGATTTGATTACAGCACTAGACGATACACCGGAAGGTTTGGAATGGATCAGGGTGCATTACGCACATCCGGCGCACTTGTCCAAAAAGATCATCGAAGCAATGGGTGCATCCCAAAAAATGTGCCGCTATCTGGATATGCCGGTCCAGCATGCTTCCGATTCCGTTTTGAAATCCATGCGCCGCGGCCTTAATCAGGAAGGAATCCGAAAGCGGATCGATGCGCTTCGCAGTGCGATTCCCGGAATCCATTTGAGGACAACAGTGATCGTGGGCTATCCCGGAGAAACGGAAGAGGATTTTCAGTCCCTATGCGATTTTGCCGAAGACATTCGGTTCGACAGGCTCGGAATTTTTACTTTTTCGGAAGAGGACGGTACGTTGGCGGCAAACTTGGAGGACGATGTTCCGCGGGAAGTAAAGGATGAGAGAAAGGCGGTGCTACAGGATATTCAGGCAGGAATCAGTTACGAGAACAACCAGACGATGATTGGGAAAACCCTGAAGGTAATCATTGACAAAGCCGGTGATAATGTTGCTGTCGGCAGGACAGAGTTTGATTCTATCGAAATTGACAATATTGTTCGGATTGACGGGAAAGTGCAGCAGGGCACATTTGCGGATATCAAGATTTCGGATGCCAACGAATTTGAATTGATCGGCACTCCAGCAGCATCGGCGGAATCATCCTGAAATAAAACGCAGAAACGCCGTCTCAAACCTTGGGAAACCCCTGACTCCCGTCGTAATTTCATTACTTATTTTTTCACGCAAATATCAAAGGAACCATGGCAGGACACAGTAAATGGGCCTCCATCAAACGGAAAAAAGCCGTTATAGATGCAAAACGCGGACAGGTTTTTACCAAACTGATCCGTGAGATTACGGTCGCAGCTCGAGAAGGCGGCGGCGATGAGGAAGGGAATCCGCACCTCAGGCAGGCGATCCTTAACGCAAAAGCGGCCAACATGCCGCAGGATAATATCCACCGCGCAGTTCAAAAGGGCACCGGCGAATTAGAAGGCGTACAGTATGAAGAATCCACGCTCGAAGGATATGGCCCCGGAGGAGTTGCTATTTTTATGGATATTCTCACAGACAACAGAAAACGCACCGTTGCGGAAGTGCGGCACCTGATGTCGAAGCACGGCGGAAATCTCGGTGAAAACGGAAGCGTTTCGTGGATGTTTGAAAAAAAAGGACAAATTGTTTTTCCGCAGGATTCACGCACAGAAGAGGACATATTTGAATCGGTAATTGATTCCGGAGCGGAAGATTTTGAAACGGACGAAGGATCATGCGTTGTGACGACTACGCCGGCAGAATTAATGACAGTAAGAGATTCGCTGGATGGACTCGGGTTTTCCATACGTTCGGCAGAGTTGGACATGATCCCGAAAAATGTGCAGACGGTTGATGAAGAAAAATCGAGTCGAGTTATCAATCTTCTTGAACAATTAGAAGACCATGATGATATCAGATCTGTTTTTACCAATTTTGATTCGGTGGAAGAGTGAGCGGATAAGGATGCTTGTATTTGGAGTAGACCCCGGGCTTACAACCACCGGTTACGCACTTTTGGAAGAGGCGAATGGGAAAGTGACTGCGAAATTGTACGGAACCATTGCTCCGCCGAAGGGAAAACCGCTTGCGGACAGGCTGGAATATCTTTTTGAAAAGAGTACGGAAATTCTCAAAGATTTGTCACCGGATGTGATGGCGATCGAGGACACGTTTCATCACAAGAATTTTAAATCTGCTCTCATGCTTGGTCAGGCGAGAGGCGTACTGATTTTGGCAGCAGCGCGTCTCGGAATACACTGTGTGGAATTTGCCCCGAAAAAAGTGAAAATGTCAGTCGTCGGGAATGGCAATGCAACGAAGGAGCAAGTGCAGTACATGGTGAGCCAAATCCTGAAATTAAAGGAGATTCCTAAATCGTTCGATGTTACCGATGCGCTGGCGATTGGGCTCTGCTACATCAACCAGAATAAATATGTATAAAAGATGATTGATTCACTCAAAGGTGTTCTCGTTAAAAAAGATCCGGCATTTCTTGTTATAGATGTGAGCGGAGTTCGCTTCTCCGTCCGAATTACACTTCCCGCATATCACGGGCTGCCGGATGCAGGCCAGGAAATGGAAATTGCAACCTATCTGAATTTTCGCCAGGACGGCCTGGATTTGTTCGGCTTCAGCGGAGAAGAAGAGCGCAATGTATTCCTGCTGCTGACAACAGTAAGCGGCATCGGCCCAAAATCGGCAGTCAATATCTTATCCGGAACCAATCCTGCCGAATTCAGGAAAAGGATTATAGCCGGCGATGTGAAAGCGCTTACGGTAATTCCTGGCATCGGTGCAAAAACAGCACAGAGAATTATTGTGGAACTGAAAGAAAAATTTACCGATGTGGGCGAAGATGATTATCTGCCGGTTCTGTCGGATGAAAACCGGGAATTAGTGAAGGATGTTACTACCGGACTGACTGCTCTCGGCTACAAACGCGGACAGATCAACCGGGCGCTTAGGAAACTGGAAGAAGCTGACGCTTTGGACGGAAGCCTGGAAGACATTATCAAAAAAGCATTGGCGGAAATGGTATCATGAAAAAATTTGCAAACAGACTCGAAAATTTGGGAACGGAAACTGCTTTCGCTGTTTCAGCTCAGGCAAGGGCTTGGGCGGACAAAGGGAACAAGGTTTATCCGTTTCATTTGGGCGACATCAACCTTCCGACACCTGAAAATGTAGTGGAAGCTGCCAATAAATTCAGCAGGGACGGAAAAAACGGATACTGCCCTTCAGAAGGAATTCCGGAACTGCGCGATGCAATGGCACATGATGTCGGTTCAAAGCGCGGCGTAACCTATACTGCGGATCAAGTGAGCATTCAGCCGGGAGGCAAACCGACCATAGGTAAATTCATTCAGACCGTAATGAATCCCGGTGATGAAGTGCTTTATCCAAATCCGGGTTATCCCATTTACGAATCGCAAATTGAGTACCACGGCGGCAAGGCAGTTTCGTACAGCTATTTTGAAACAGACACAGGATTTGACATTGATTTAGACGGCATCCTCGACTCGATCACTGACAATACGGTAGCCTTGGTGTACAACAATTACCAGAATCCCATCAGCGCAGAATCTTCACAGGAAGAAATGGAAGCAGTTGCGGCTCTGGCGATTGAAAACGATTTATGGGTATTGAGTGATGATGCATATTACGAAGTCCGCTATGGAATTGAACCGAGATCCATTGCAGCGATTCCGGGAATGCAGGAGCGGACTGTTATTCTATACACTTTTTCAAAACGGTTCGCGATGACGGGATGGAGGCTTGGCGCATCCATTGGGCCAAAAGATGTGATTGCCAACATCAATCGGCTGAATGTGAATGATGAATCCTGCACGAACCATTTTCACCAATGGGCAATGGTTGAGGCGATTACGGGCGATCAATCCGGACCGCAGCAGTTGCTGGACACGCTTCAAAAGCGGAGGGATGCGGCAGTTGAGGGACTAAATGCAATTGACGGAATAAACATTGCAGTCCCGAACAGTACGTTTTACCTCTTCCCAAATGTAAATGAAATCATGCAGCGGAAAGGATTGCAGGATCTAAAGGATCTTCAGCTTCAGGCGCTGGAGCAGGCAGGCGTTTCTTTTTGCTTACGAGAACATTTCGGCCGCCCGCAAGCCGATGAAAAAGACCACTTTATCCGATTCGCCTATTCCGGTATTTCCGAAGAGGATATCGGGGAAGGAATGGCAAAATTGAAAATCTGTTTCGAGTCCACCTGACATGGCAAAACCTCGGAAGACATCGCTGTATCACATTCATGAATCCCTTGGCGCAAAAATGATTGATTTTGCCGGATATCTCATGCCGATTCAATATTCCGGCATTAAGGATGAGCACCATGCAGTGCGGACATCTGCAGGCATATTTGACGTGAGCCATATGGGTGAATTTTTCGTTTCCGGTTCCGATGCTGAAGCATTTCTTGATACAGTGACGGTAGGAAATGTATCGGGACTGCATCCGGGCGATGCGCAATATTCGCTCATGTGCACCACCGCCGGTGGCATTATCGACGACTTGCTAATTTACAAGAAGCAATCGGGATATTTGCTTGTTGTAAATGCCGCCAATACAGAATCCGACTTCGCGTGGCTGAATCAGAATATCGCCGGTGATGTGGAAATTCAAAATATAAGCGATGATACATCTTTGATTGCGGTGCAGGGGCCAGCATCAAGAAAAATTATCGGGTCGCTCGCGGACTGCAAAATTGACTCTATTTCGTTTTACAAATTTCAGGAATGCTTGCTCAACGGACACGAGGTTCTTTTAGCGCGAACAGGCTATACGGGAGAATTGGGGTACGAGATATATTTTGACGAACCGCATGCTCCGGAAATTTGGAGCGCAATTTCGGATGCTGGCGGAGAAGAAATATCGCCTGCAGGTCTCGGATGCAGAGATACGCTAAGAATGGAAATGAAATACTGCCTGTATGGGAACGACATTGACCAAAATACGAATCCGGCGGAAGCAGGATTAAAATGGACCGTTGATTTAAACAAGCCTCATTTTATCGGAAAGGATGCTATTGTCGCAAATGCGAAAAGTCCATCGCGCAGGCTCGTGTGTATCCAAATGTCTGAAAAAGCAGTACCGCGGCAAGGATATTCGATTTGGAAGGGAACTGATCAGGTTGGCGTGATTACAAGCGGAACGATGTCACCGTCGCTGGGAATAGGAATTGGATTGGGATATGTTGATGCAGAGCATTCCAAAACCGGAACCGAATTGTCAATTGATATTCGGGGAAAGCAAAAGTCCGCGTCAATTGTGAAAGCGCCATTTTATAAAAACGGATCGCTGCATGACTGAAAAATCCATTTTGATTACCGGCGGATGCGGTTTTATCGGGTCGCATTTGATTGACAAATTACTGGCGGACGGCCATCAGGTGATCTGTCTGGATAATTTGAATGAATTTTATGATCCGTCCGTTAAGCGCCAAAACCAAGCTGAGCATTTATCATTTGACAATTATGAGTTTATTGAAGGCGATATCCGTGATAAGAATGCCGTATCTAACATTTTTGATAATATTCAAATAGGAAAGGTGATTCATTTGGCAGCCATGGCAGGCGTTCGTCCATCCGTTGAAAATCCGAGATTGTATATGGATGTGAATGTGATGGGAACACAGGTCCTTCTGGAAGCAGCGGCGCGTCATAATGTAGATCATTTTGTTTTTGCTTCCTCTTCATCTGTCTATGGAAACAATGATAAAGTGCCGTTTGCCGAGGACGACAGAGTTGACGGACAAATTTCCCCGTACGGATCCTCGAAGCGGATGGGAGAACTGCTTTGCCAGACATACAATCATTTGACAAATCTACCGATTACCTGCCTCAGATTTTTTACGGTGTACGGGCCGAGGCAGCGCCCTGAGATGGCAATTCATTCCTTCGTACGGTCTGTGATAAATGGTGAAAAGATCACTCTTTTTGGTGACGGAAACAGCTCACGAGATTATACTTACATTGATGACATAATAGATGGTATAATCAAAGCGGCACAATCGCCGGACAATTTTGTGATTTACAACCTCGGAAATTCAGAACCTGTCAAGCTGATCGATATGATTCATGTGATTGGCAATGCAACAGGAAAAACGCCCGCAATCACCATGTCTGACATGCCTGCTGGAGATGTTTTGCAGACGTATGCTGACATCAGCAGAAGCCACAGGAGGCTGGGGTACGATCCAAAAACAAATCTGGAAAAAGGGATAGAAAAATTTGTGGAATGGTACAAATCAAATGCAGTGAATGAAGGAGAGGCATCCTGATGAATGAAAAGCGTTTAGAGATTGTCGGAATTCTTGCTATAGCGGTTTCGTTCCTCGTATTCGTTAGCCAATTGGGATATCACTCCGGTGAAGATCCGGGCGGCATTTCAGCCCAGACTCAAATAGAAAATCCAATGGGTGTTGTCGGTGTTGTCCTGTCCTGGTTTTTTATCAAAATGACGTTTGGCTACAGCACGCTCATCATTCCTGCCCTTGGCTGTATTTGGGGATGGTGGCTCTTCAGTAAACAGGACCTTTCCAAATTGAACAAAATGACGCAGTTCTTTTTGGCAGGAATGGTTTTAACGGCTGTCTCCATCGGTGTAATTGAAAAAACAATTTCATCAAATCCGTCATTTGAAGCGAGCGGACTGCTTGCGGGCACGATCGCTCATTTTTTACATGAATTTTTATTGCACCCGATTGGGGCATTTATTGTCATCATCGCCCTATGGCTCATTTTGGTGCGGTCTTATTTCTCTGTCAGTTTTTATGCGCCGATTGAAAAGTGGATTGGTAAGATAAAATTAAAGCGCGAACAGAAAAATCTTGTTCAGGTACATGAAGAGGAAAATTCGGAAAAACGCAGGCATACGCAAAATTTACTGGCCAAGCTGAAGAAAAGGGAAAAAGAGGATGCTCCTGCTGAACCGGCGGAATCCGAAAAAGAAGAGCCTGCCGAACAGCAAACGGAAGAACCGGCTGAAGATAAAACGGAAACAGAATCCGCAATCCCTCCGGCTGAAGCAGAATCGGTTGACGGAACCGAAACTGAAGATGAAATGCCTGAGTCCAAAAAAGAACCTGAAAGTGAGGATATCTCTGAAAGCCAACCTGAAAGTCAACCTGAATCCCAATCGGAAACACAGGAATCAAGTGATGAGTCGGATATTGAAATCGGTGAGGAAGTAAAAGAAAAAGAAATTGATTTGGATGCTGTAGCTGAGCGCGCGAAACCCAAGCGGAAATACCAGCTCCCGTCAGCTGACATTTTAGCATCACAGCCCAACATTCAAAGCGGACTGAGCAAAGATGAACTTGTTGACCGTGCAAACTTTTTAACGCAGTCTCTGAATACGTTTGGCGTGGAAGGGCGCGTTGTAAATGTGAGCCCCGGACCGGTTATCACTCTCTTTGAGGTAGAGCCGGCGGAAGGTGTGCGCGTGAATAAATTTGTGGCTCTTGCCGATGATCTTGCGCGTGTAATGGAAGCAAGCCGTGTGCGTGTCATTGCGCCGATCCCAGGAAAATCATCCGTCGGAATTGAAATCCCGAACAGGAATCCGGATACTGTATATTTCAAATCTGTCATCAGTTCGGAAAAATTTGTGAATTCGGATTACAACCTGACATTGGCAATCGGCAAAACAACGTCCGGAGAAATTTCCACTTTGGAATTGGACGAAATGCCGCATTTGCTGATTGCGGGCACAACCGGTTCCGGTAAGTCCGTCTGCCTGAATACCATTATTTGCAGCATTCTGTATTCCGCTACACCGGATGAGGTCAAATTTGTAATTATTGATCCGAAGAAAGTAGAAATGACGCTGTACCGCGAATTGGAGGGATACCATATCCTTGAAATGGAAGACATTGATGAGCCGATTGTGACATCGCTTGACCATTCCATTCTTGCACTTAGATCGGTGGAAAAGGAAATGGAACGCAGATATAATAAGATGGCGGATGAAGTGGTTCGCAACATTGCCGAATACAATACGAAAATGGAAAAATCAGGCGATCCTATTATGCCGTATATCATCGTTGTAATAGATGAATTGGCTGACCTTATGATGATGAGCGCGCGCGATGTGGAAGCGCCGATTGCCCGGCTTGCTCAGCTTGCGAGGGCTGTTGGAATTCACCTTGTTGTGGCAACCCAGCGGCCTTCTGTAGATGTGATCACCGGTGTAATTAAAGCCAATTTTCCGTCAAGGATTGCTTTTCAGGTGGCAACCAAAATCGATTCACGTACCATCATTGATATGCCGGGCGCTGAAAAGCTGATCGGAAAGGGAGATATGCTTTACCTCGGTTCAGGATCATCTGAGCCGATTCGACTGCACAACGCATTCATTTCGCTGGATGAGATTGAAGCAATCGTGACGCATGTTAAAGAACAGCCGAAACAGGAAGCGCTAATTCTTCCATCCGTTCGGGAGGGCACGGTCGGCGGAACAAATTTTGACGGCGGAGACGGAGGCCAGGATGAAATGTTCAATGACGCGGTTCGTCTTGTTGTTACACACCAGCAGGGTTCCATTTCGCTGATTCAGCGAAGATTGAAGCTCGGATATTCCCGAGCAGCAAGGCTGATTGATGAAATGGAGCAGGCGGGTATAGTCGGGCCTTTTACGGGCAGCAAGGCAAGAGAGGTTTTGGTGGATGAAACCTATCTTGAAAGACTGGGTGCTTAACCGGATTGCACAAGCCTTTTGCCATACTTTTACCTGTTTTTCTGCAGGTTCTTCACGCCCAGCCGAATTTTCTTGATTCACTTAGACATGTACTTACAACACCGCCAGGTGTTCAACTTGAATTTGAGATTCAGCAGATTATGCAGGGAGATGCATGGTCTGCAAACGGGACGATCGAGATTATCAGTGCTGATAAATATTTGGCTGAAATAGGTGACCAGCAGATAAAAGTAGAGGGCACATTTGTTCAAACCTGGAACAAAGCCTCTTCTCAGCTCATAAAGGACACATTGTATCAGGGAAATGTGAATATTGTTTCTCTGCTTAATCAACATGCAGACAATCTCAAAATACTGAACCAGCATAGCGCTAAAGGAGAAATAAAGATTAGTTTTTCTGTTCCAGACATGGATGCTACCGGCAGCATTCAAATGCATAAAACAACCTTTCATCCTCAAAAAGTGATTCTATTCAACGGACCTGAGGCAAAAACAGAAATGAATGTTTTTAAGGTGAATCGTATTTCAAAACCATCGAAATTTGATTCGTTTGCCCCGATCGTAAAAGACGTTATAGATCTACGTGAATAAGTGGATAAAATTATGTCTGGGCCTGCTGATCAGCTTCGCAGGTCTATATTATGCGTTCAAGGGTATGGACTTTTCTAAGCTATTAAACGCATTTTCAGATGTTGAGTATGGATGGGTTGCTGCCGCAATGGCTTTAATGGTCTTTTGTGTAGTGATTCGTGCTGAAAGATGGAGGCTTATTTTGATTCCGTTTGAAGAAATCAAGCTGCATCCGTTGTTTGGTTCAACCATGATCGGCTATTTTGGAAACGGTGTATTGCCTTTTCGCCTTGGAGAAGTATTGCGAGCATATAGTATCACCACTTATTCTGGATTATCGCCATCTGCTTCATTTGGCACCATCGTCTTGGAACGTATCCTTGATATGCTTGGCCTTGTCGTCTTGATCGCTTTCTTTGCACCCACCATAAAATCAGATATATTGAGTACAAACCTCTTGTTGGGAGTGGGCGGATTTTCACTGGTTATTTTTACTGCGGTTCTGTGGTTAGGCAAAAGCCACTCACAGCTCCACGATAGAGTAATGCATTGGAATATGTTTCAATCATCCTTAGGGAAGCGCATTTTATCTGCACTCAAAAATGTGATCAATGGTATGACTGCTCTTAAAGATACAAATCATACATGGTTAATTCTATTCCACACTGCTTTATTGTGGGCATTGTATTTGTTATCGGTCTGGATGGTTGTGCAGTCTACCAACATAGATCTTTCATGGTCGGCAATGGGCATTATTTTGATTTCTACAACCCTTGCGATTACAATTCCATCTGCCCCGGGATACGTTGGCACCTATCATGCTGCAGCCGTGTATGTATTAACGGCAGTGTATACCGTTGGATTAACTGAGGCTCAAGCATTTGCTGTCATTATTCATGCTATTGGTTTCCTCCCGCTCCTAGTCATTGGATCAATTTATTTTTTAAGGGGATCGATTCGATTCAAAGATGTAAGGAATCAGACCTAAATATGAAGAATTATGATACTATATTTTTAGATCGGGACGGAACATTAAATCCGGATCCTGGGTATATCAATCGCCTGGAGGATTATTCTTTCTTTGATTTTTGTATTCCTGCTCTGAAAAAATTGTCTGACTTCAGATTTTGTATCGTTACCAACCAATCAGGCATAAGCCGAGGACTTATTGAAATCGATACATTGAATAATATTCATGCATTTGTACGAAATTCATTTATTGAAAATGGTCTAAATCTCCTGCAAATATATATATGTACAGATCATCCTGATAAAGCGACCGAACACAGGAAGCCTGGATTAGGAATGTTCAATCAAGCATCGCAAGAATATGGTATTGATCTTGAGCAATCGCTGATGATTGGAGACAGCATAGCGGATATGGAAGCTGCCAGAAACATTGGGATGGATGCAATTCTGGTAAGGACCGGCAACGGCGCAGAATCGGAGAACCATTATATTGATTCAGATTTTCCGACAGCGGTAATGGATAATTTGGAAAAAGCAGCGGATTGGATCGTAGGAAACGAAACAAAATGAAAATTGCGGTATTAATGGGCGGTCATTCGGGTGAACGTGAAGTGTCTCTTGATTCCGGAAATGCAATTGCGGATGCCTGCACTGCGCTCGGCCATGATGTAAAGAGGGTTGAAATCGACGGAAATTTGGAATCGATAATTCCGGACATAAAATCTGTGGATTTAGTGTTTAACGGACTTCACGGAACCGGCGGTGAAGACGGCGCAATACAGGGATTTTTGAAATCTCTCAATCTTCCGTTTACAGGATCCGGTGTTGAATCTTCCGCAATCTGCATGGATAAGCGGGTTTCAAAATCGCTCGCAGAAAATAAAGGAATCAAGACGCCGGCGTGGATAACGCTGGAAAAGAATGAGGATCCACCCAAAGCAATTTCAATGTCCTATCCTGTTGTGGTAAAGCCTAGCCGGGAGGGAAGCTCCATCGGGCTGTCAATCGTTCAGGATTCTGGCGGTTTGAAAGATGCTATAGCATTGGCAAAACAGCATACGGGAGTTGTATTGATTGAGGAATATATTAAAGGGAAGGAAATAACTGTTTCTGTAATCGGCAGTGAAGCATATCCGATCGTGGAAATAATTCCGTCCCATGAGTTTTACGATTACCAATGCAAATACACAAAAGGAATGAGCGAATACAGATGTCCGGCCGAAATTCCGGAAAAACAAACCAAAGAAATCCAGGATATCGCACTGCGCATTCATTCTATGATGGGATGCAGGCATTATTCGCGTGTAGATTTCCGCATGGATGAAAAGGAAACAGCCTATTTTCTGGAGATCAATACACTACCGGGAATGACAGAAACAAGCTTGCTGCCAAAGTCAGCAAAAGCAAAGGGGATTTCATTCAATCAGCTTATTGAGAAGCTAATTTCATTGGCTATCCAAAAAGTAAGCTGAAGAAACATGAACCTATCATTATATAACACCGCTACCAGAAAAAAAGAACAATTTGTGCCTCTTCAGGAGGGTGCAATAAAGCTGTATACCTGCGGCCCTACGGTTTATGATTATGCGCATATCGGAAATTTTAGGACATTTTTGTTTGAGGATTTCTTAAAGAGATATCTGATACTTAAGGGATTTGATGTCACCCATGTAATGAATATTACCGATGTTGACGATAAGACAATTGAGCGGGCCACTGCACAACAAATGGATTTACAATCGCTGACCAAGAAATATACCGATATGTTTTTTCAGGATGCTAATCGGCTAAACATAATGCCGGCGGATCACTATCCAGCGGCGACGGATCATATTGATATTATGATTGAACTCATTCAGCAGCTTATAGATAAAGACCATGCCTATAAAACGGAAGACGGTTCAATTTATTTTTCGATAAAATCATTTAAAGAATATGGCAAGCTCGCTCGTTTAGATATGGCAGGACAACAACAAACAGAGCGTGTATCAGCGGATGATTATTCCAAGGAAACCCCCCAGGATTTTGCTTTGTGGAAATCATGGAAAAAGGAAGACGGCGATGTAGGCTGGGAATCACCATGGGGCAAAGGACGACCGGGTTGGCACATCGAATGTTCGGCGATGTCGATGCATTATTTGGGTCAACATTTTGATATTCACTGCGGAGGAACAGATAATATTTTTCCTCATCATGAGAATGAAGTTGCTCAATCAGTTGCCGGAAAGGGATCGAAATTCGTTAACCTTTGGCTGCATTCGGAACACTTGCTAGTTGATGGTGGAAAAATGAGCAAATCCCTTGGAAATTATTATCGCCTTGATGATCTGCTTGAAAAGGATATTCATCCTTCAGCTACTCGCTTTGCTTTGCTAAACGGCCATTATAGATCGCGCTTAAACTTTACGCTGACTAAGGCAACGGAAGCGAAGAAAGCCATTACAAGAATAGCTGATTTCAAAGAAAGACTTCAAGCGGTTGGAAGTGAATCGAATCCACAGGAAAAAACCATGCCTGCGGAATTTGATATGTTTGTATCTGCACTGGACGATGATTTAAATATTCCTGAAGCGCTGGGAATATTTTTTGAATGGCTCAGAAATATGAATGGAAAACTGGATAAGGATAACGCAGATGCATTGGAGATTGCAGGTGGGCTCGCATTTGTTGAAAAATTTAATTATCTGTTCCAGATATTTTCTAAAACTGAGGAGATTCCGGAGGAAATATTAGACTTGGCCAATAAACGGGAAAAAGCTCGTGAAGAACAAAACTGGGCAGAATCCGACCGAATCCGTGATGAAATTTCTCAAAAAGGGTGGACAGTGGAGGACACTCCATCCGGTTCAAAACTAAAGAAAAAATAGTCAAAAAAAATCTTTGGTTTTATCTCTAAAAATATTGCTACTCTAATTATTCTAATTTAATTTTCCGGGCTTTATTCGTGCAGGTCGAGCCGAAGTGAAAACAAGAATGGATGCCCGTCAATATTTAAACCGAATTCAAAACAAAAGATTCGTACTCCTTTTTTCGGTATCCAGCCTAATTGAATCGATCGGTTTCACAGGCGGATTTACAAGTGAATTTTGCCGGTGTAGCTCAGTTGGTAGAGCAGCTGATTTGTAATCAGCAGGTCGGGGGTTCAAATCCCTTCGCCGGCTCAGTACGTAATAGCATTGGTAAAAATTGGTACACCGATGGGAAGAATAGATAATACAATCATTGCCGGGGAGATGCCCGAGTGGTCAAAGGGAGCAGACTGTAAATCTGCCGGCGTACGCCTACGGAGGTTCAAGTCCTTCTCTCCCCACAACCACGCGAGCGTAGTTCAATGGTAGAACCCCAGCCTTCCAAGCTGGTGATGTGGGTTCGATCCCCATCGCTCGCTCAAATGTCAAGGTGTGCCTACGTAGCTCAGTCGGTAGAGCACGTCCTTGGTAAGGACGAGGTCACCGGTTCAAGTCCGGTCGTAGGCTCAAAACATTAATTAAAACGAAGCAGGAGGCAAATATGTCCAAGCAGAAGTTTGAGAGAACAAAACCGCATGTAAACATAGGAACGATAGGTCACGTTGATCATGGTAAGACGACGTTAACGGCAGCTATCACAATGACGCAGAGTGCGCGCGGCATGGCAGAGATCATGGCGTTTGACGCAATTGACAACGCTCCGGAGGAGCGTGAGCGCGGCATCACGATTCAGACAGCTCATGTAGAGTATGAGACAGAGAACCGTCATTA
>JASLML010000026.1 GCA_030746535.1 Fidelibacterota bacterium | reverse complement strand
CGCTTACAAGTGCATTCCCGATCCCTTCGCCCGTAAACGGATCCACCAATCCGGCAGCATCGCCAAGCAGCATAAATCCGTCTCCGTGATTTGTTCTGCGGATGCTCCCAAGCGGCAAATTCCATCCCACAGGTTTTTCTAAAGGCTTTGCGTCTGAAAACCTTTCTCTGAAGTATGGCGATGCAGTCACCTGATCCAAAAGTTTCACCAGATTTTTCTTATGCTTTTTTACATCGTCCTTAGACAGTCCAAGGCCAATATTTGCTTTGTTTCCACCGGCCGGAAAAATCCAGAAATATCCCGGGTTCACCTCTTTCACATAATGCAGTTCAATCTGGTCTGTAAGGTCTTTCACCCCTTCGTAGTAGCACCGGATGGCAACGGATGTATGTTCCAAATCCAAATCGTAGAGGCCAAGTTTCCGCGCCACAACCGAATTGTATCCGTCAGCTCCGAAAACAAGCGGGGCCTTTATTTCCTCATAATCTCCTTCATGATTACTTCCCGCGATTCCGATGACATTACCGCGTTCCATGAGTATATCCCTCACCGTAAACCCCTCTCGCACTTCTGTCACTTTCTTTGCTTCCTGAAACAGAAAATTGTCAAAGATTTCACGCGGAATTACAAAACCCTGAGTAATGTGTTCGTCGTGAAGGGAATTGCGCAAATCGAGGTCGAACTGCCTGTTGCTCGGCCCCCCGAAAGTAATGCGCCGAATGAGTGCGCCCTCGAGTTCCTGAACCGTGTCTAGAAGTTCCAATTCCCGTAAAATGCGGACCGTTTTCCCGGATAGCGCATCTCCGCAAATTTTATCCCGCGGGAATACAGCTTTATCCACAAGCACGGCATTCAGTCCTTCTCGGTGGCAATACAACGCTGCTGTGGCACCCGCAGGCCCACCTCCCACTATGATGACGTCAACCATGTTTATTCGGTTTCTGGATCGTCAAGATCTACCCGAAAGGAAGGATAGATATCGCCGGTCTGTAAATAAGAAATTTTTCTCACCCCGTAAAAAACAACCGCGAGGGGAATTAAAATCCACGGAAACCTCACCGACAGAAACATTGCCGGAATAAATATGCCGTAAATCCTCGCACGCTGAACATGGCGAACGTGTGCAGGGAATATAAGCGTTACCAATATGAATGGAATATAAATCGCGGATACGGTGCTGATTATCGGATCATCCTGACCGAAACCTACAAGGCAGGAAATAGATAACAGAACTAGCGCAGAAACCAATACTCCTGCTTGTTCTGATTTTGGAGGAACCGTTTTCTTTCCCGCTACAGTGCTTATTTCAATTGAGTGGATCAGCCACGTCGCAAGAAAATAACCTAAGTACGGCAGTCCTGCTGTCAAATATCTTATATCAAAACCAAACGGCGCAGTGCCCGCAAGAAACAGCAGAAAGCCGGCAGCAGCAAAAAATACAATTCCCTTTGCTGAATTGGCCGTTTGCGGAAATACGGGAAATTTTCTGACCATATTCATCAAAAGTCCTCCTGCTAATACAAAGATCAGAAGCGGAATTGAAAAAGTGGACATATCCCAGTAAATAAATCTGTCAGCATTTTCAAATCCAACATTGGCTCCGGCAAGAACCATCAGCCAGCCGGAAATCCATCCTTCCGGATGCCATGATAATAAAGGTGCTAAAAATGCCGACGATTCGCGGACCTTTGCGTACCGCGGAGTTTCCTTTGGGAATAATCTCTCGAGTATCATCAATTAATCAAATCAATCCCAGTGAATACAGGAACACGATAAATATAAGAACCGGCGAGATGAACTTTAAAAATACCCACCATAAATCAGCCAGCCACGGATTTCTGTCCAGCAATCCTGCGCTTCCTTCTTTCAGGTGTATTACTGCTTTATCGAATCCCCAAACCCATGCCACGAATACGGCAATGCAGAATCCGCCAAGCGGCAGCAGAATATTCGAGGAAAAGAAATCAGCCAAATCAAAAAAGTTTTTCCCAAATAACTTCACTTCTGCCATCACATTGAAGGACAATGCACTCGGGATTCCAAGCAAAAGTGTGACAAGCCCAAAAACGATAACTGCCTTATGGCGCGGCCAGTTTTTTTCATCCACGAAGTACGCTACCACTACTTCAAGCAGAGAAATCGCTGATGTAAGCGCTGCCAGAGAAAGCAGCACGAAAAAGAGTATGGAAAAAATGAAGCCTCCCGGCATAGTGCTGAATACGAGGGGTAGTGTTTGAAAAATGAGTCCGGGGCCGCCTGCGGGATCCTGCCCCATTGCAAACACCGAGGAAAAAATTGCGACACCTGCCAACAGCGCAATGAATGTATCCAAAAATACGATCAGCGATGTGGCGCTTAGAATATTATCATCTTTATTAAGATAACTGCCGTATGTCATCATAGCGCCCATTCCGAGGCTCAGTGTGAAGAAGGCGTGCCCAAGTGCAATAAGCACAGATTCTCCGGAAATTTTAGACCAATCCGGATTCAGTAAAAATGCAATACCCTTCTCAGCGCCTTCAAGAGTGAGTCCGCGAGCAACAAGCATCAGCAGAATAATGAACAGTACCGGCATCATAATTTTGCTTCCGCGTTCGATACCGCCTTTTACTCCCAAATACACAAATGCCATCGTAAATCCAAAAAAGATGACATGCCAGCCGACGTTCCATGTAACATCGCTTACGAGGGAATTGAAATGTTCTTCCGCTACACTTGCGGTGGTAAAATCAGAAAAAGCACCCGAAATCGCTTCAAAAACATAACCCAGAGACCATCCCGCAATTACGCTGTAAAAAGAAAGGACCACAAATCCCGCCAGCACGCCGAGACCTCCGATCGCAGTCCATACCGGCGAACCGCTTAGAATTTTGAATGCGCCAACAGGATTTCGCTGTGTAGTCCGTCCCATCAGCACTTCCGCCATCAGGACAGGCAGCCCTACAAGCGCTATGCAAAAAAGATAAACGAATACAAATGCAGCGCCTCCGTTTTCACCGGCGATGTACGGAAATTTCCATATATTTCCCAGCCCGATCGCCGAACCAGTCGCTGCCAAAATAAATCCAAATTTTGATCCCCAGTTTTCCCTGTTGTTCATATGCTTCCTTATTCTTTATCGTTCGAATTCTTTTCAGCTTCCAAATCTTCCTCCATCACCTGATCGAAGGGGTGTAAATGTGCGTCAACCACAGCATCCAGAAAACCATAAATATAGATAAATGCCGCCCACCATACATATTTATTCCTTTTTTCAAGGTATCTGCCTTTTCCGAGAGAATGCGTGGATTCATCATACGTTTCATACAGCTGTGAATTTTCAGAATACCGCCACAGCGCAAGCACTTCCAGAGTGACCAGCAGTCCCGCTTTCAGGAATTTCCCGTTATAAACCTGACCTGCTCCCGGAAACAGCAGTGCATACATTCCTGCTTTGGAAGGAACAGGATAATTCAGACTGTCGTTTTCCTGCGCGTTTGTCAGCGAAAAGCAGAAAAGTGCAGTAATGAACCAGCGGAACAGCACACTAAAGTTTACAGCGCGGCAATGCACTCAATTTCCACTTCGGCATCCAAAGGGAGCTTGGAAACCTGCAATGCCGACCGTGCCGGAGGCTCGGTTCCGCTGAAGAATTCCGTAAATACTTCATTCAGCACTGCGTAGTTGGAAAAATCCTTTAAAAATACCGTGAATTTCACCGCACGTCCCGCATCGGTTCCGGCAGCCTTGAGAATTGCATTAATATTTTTCAATACCAGCAAGACCTGCTCGCCAAAATCGCCTTCAATCAATGTATTCGTTGCGGGATCAATGGGAACCTGTCCGGCGGTAAATACAAATCCGTTTGCAACCTTCGCCTGGCTGTACGGTCCGATTGCAGCCGGGGCGTCCGGCGTAGAAATAACTTTTGGATCAGTCATTCTTTGCACATGGTGGCAAGGCCGATGGATTCATCGAGTTTTCGTGTTATTCCGGTATCCAATTCGGTAATGATGAATTCGCCTACAACTGCCACAGTGCATTCAAACATATGGCCTCCTTTAATATCTAAATCGTGAGTCCCGAGTGTCGCATGCGCATGAATGAAAGGCTGATCATCTTTCAGCGTAATATTCCCCTGAAAGGAAACGAGTTCCATAATTTCTTCTATATTCTTCCGAACGTAACCTTTTTGGGAAACATCAAAGGCACCTATTTCAATGTCTTTCACTGCGCCAATCCCGGAAACTTTTCCGTTATGTATGCCATTGTCCGTACAGTATGCGGTTAGCGTTTTCATGACCTTTTCGCCTCGTTCCACATAAATTATATTATGGTTTCCGCTTTTATCTGATTTCATTTTTTTTCCGTCGTGTTAAGTGCTTCTGTAATAATTGCTTCGCTTTCAGAAAGCGCCTTCTTCAAAAGTTTTTTATCTTTTCCTCCGGCGGTTGCCAAGCGCGCGCTACCGCCACCGCCTCCGCCCATTACCGATCCGATGCTTTTTGCAAGGTCATTCGCCGAAATGCCTTTTTCCTGCAGATCTTTCGTTACCACAACAACAATGCCGGGCTTTTCACCTTCAGCCGAACCCATGACGCCGACTCCCGATTTCATTTCAGCCAATACAGCATCCCCGCAGGATTTCAATGCATCCATCCCGTCTGCGTTTACATCGGTAATCACAACGGAAGAACCGTTATGATTCGACCCTTTTTTCACAATTCCGGAAGCATCGAATTCAGGACTGCCTTTTTTCTGTTTTAATCTTTTTTCCAAATCCTTCCGCTGCTGCTTCAGTTGTGCGATGCGGTCAGGAAGTTCCTCAGCGGAGCATTTCAGTTCAGCCTGAAGATCCGTCAAAATCTTTGACTGATCCTGTGCCCATTCAACCGCTCCCGGTCCGGTAAGCGCCACGATTCGCCGGACTCCGGACGCAAGCGATGTTTCTTCCGTAATCTTAAACAAACCAATATCTCCGGTTCTGTCGCAGTGCGTTCCGCCACAGAGTTCAATGGAAAAATCCCCTATAGTCAGTACTCGAACGGTATCGTCGTATTTTTCGCCGAACATGGCGACCGCGCCTTCTTTTTTGGCCTGTTTGAAATCCTTAAAAGAAATGCTGCAATCCGTGTTTTTCAGGATTTCAGAATTGATAACGGTTTCAACTTCACGAATCTGGTCTGCTGTCATTTTTTCAAAATGGGTGTAATCAAACCTGAGGTAATCCGGATGCACGAGCGAACCCGCCTGCTGGCAGTGTTCCCCGAGCACAACCTTAAGAGCGGCATTCAGCAAATGGGTTGCCGTGTGATTTTTTCGGATTTTCTGACGGCGCGGACCTTCTACGCTGCAGGAAAGTTTTGTATTCAGGGCAGCTTCATCCCATTCGCCCGAACAGATGTGAACATGTGAATTTCCGTCCTTTACCGTGTCATCCACTGTAAGGGAAATACCTTTCCCGACGATGGTACCCTTGTCACCGATTTGACCACCGGATTCCGCGTAAAACGGCGTTTTGTCAAGAACAAGATGAAGCGTATCGTCGGATTGTGCAAAGCGGCGGACTTTGGATTCGGACGCCAGTGTTTCATACCCGAGAAATGCTGAATCCTTCCCTTTTGATACATTTTTCCATTCCAGCGAATCGCTGTCAGCCTTGAATTTCCCGGCGGCTCTTGCCTTTTGTTTTTGAGCAGCCATTTCTTTTTCAAATCCCTTCTCATCCACGGCATATCCTTTTTCGCGAGCCATGAGCATGGTTAAATCCAGCGGAAAGCCGTATGTGTCGTACAATTTGAATGCGTCTTTCCCGGACACTTTTTCCCCGGACGTTGCCTTTAGGCATTTGTCAAAATGAACCAGCCCGCGGTCGAGTGTGTCATTGAACATGGATTCTTCCGCTTCGATCACCTTTTTAATGTGAGCAGATTTCTCGACTACTTCTGGGAAGACATCTCCCATAATATCTCCTACCGAATCCACAAGTTCGAAAATAAATGGTTCCTTCTGATCCAGCATTCGTCCAAATCTGGATGCACGGCGTAAAATTCGGCGCAGTACATAGCCGCGGCCGTCATTGGAAGGCATGGCGCCGTCGGCAATGGAAAAACAGAGCATACGAATATGATCCGATATAACATGAAACGGTGATGGATTATCTTTGCTCTTTATCCCCGTTAAGGATTCTATGGATCCAATGATAGGTGAAAAAAGGTCTGTCTCGTAATTGCTTTGTTTATTCTGCATAACAGAAACAATACGCTCAAGGCCTGCGCCTGTATCAACATGCTTTTGCGAGAGATCATTCAGTGTTCCGCTGGAATCCCGGTTGGATTGAATGAACACCAGATTCCACAATTCCCAGTAATCATCAGATGCATTGATTCCTTTGGCTGTCTGATTTTTCAGATCGTCACCAACGTAATAATGAATTTCTGAACACGGGCCGCAGGGACCGGTTTCTCCCATTTCCCAAAAATTTTCCTTTTCACCGAATTTCAATACGCGGTCTTTGGAAATATCCGTCACATCCGGCCAAAGCTTTAATGCTTCATCATCGTCTTTATATACGGTTGCCCAGAGTCTGTCTTTGTCTAGCCCCCACACTTCCGTGAACAATTCCCACGCCCACGCAATCGCCTCTGCTTTGTAATAATCTCCGAATGACCAGTTGCCGAGCATTTCAAAAAATGTATGATGGAATCCGTCCATGCCAACCACTTCAAGATCATTGTGTTTTCCGCTGACGCGAATGCATTTCTGCGTATTGACTGCCCGCTGATGGCTCGGTTTTTCATCGCCGAGAAAAACGGGTTTAAACTGGTTCATCCCTGCGTTGGTAAATAATAGTGTTTTATCATCAATAGGAACTACAGGTGAGCTTTGAATGAATTGGTGATCTCTTTTGATGAAGAAATCAATAAACGCTGATCTGATCTTTTCACTCTTCATCAGAACATGAAGGATGTTTCAACGGTAGTGATATTTACAGTTTCATCGGCGCCGTCCACGGAACCATCCCCATTCAAATCGCGAAACGAGCGCTGAAATTTGTACACCAGCACCATGCCGGAACCGAGTTCTATGCCTATGTTGTATCCCATAATCGTACTTTCTGAGAATTCAAATTTAAACGGATTCGGAACATTTCGCTGTTGATAATATCCCTCCGCCTTCTTAATTCTGCTGATGGATTTTTTCAGCTTCAGAATGGACAGAAAACTGTTGTTCGCCTGCGTATTGTAATCTTGAGAAACGTCGTCCCAGATATCGCCTTTCAAATTCTGGTATGACGTGCTGAAATCAAGATAGGAACCAAGGCTCAGCCCGAATCTTGCATAAAATCCTTTTTGCTTACCATATTTTCCTAGTTGGGATTCCTTTGTGCGGATGTTCACATTGTTTGTTCCGGATGTAGAAAAACTGACGCGCTCAATTTCATAAGACCTGTTCCAATACCCAAATTCAAACTGTCCCGTTGGAATCATCCTGTATTCCAGATTGAACCGAGCCGGACCGAATTTCGCACTCATACCTACAGGAACAAGTCCCGATCCTAATTCCAGTTTTTCGCCAGAACCGCTCGGATGTTCCGTTTCACCAATCATTTTTGCCGCCTGAGCGTAAAGGGTAACCGATAATTTTTCTTCCCGCACGAGAGGATACGTAACGTCCACCGCAACAGCGCCTATTTCATCAGTAGATTCCTTTACATTCAGCGGCTCATTTTTTTGTGCAATATCAGTGTCCAGTACAATGACCGTGTCCTGTGTCCATCCCGGAATATCAGAATCGAGCGTATCGGTAATTCCGTCACCGTCGATGTCCCATTCCAGGGGATTATTATCGGCGATACCGTCCGCATCCGAATCCAGCCAATAAAGATCATCTTCCGGGAAATCGTCCACAATATCCGGCCGGCCGTCTCCGTCGCGGTCCTTGAGTCCAAGATACTGATTCCGGTCAATGACAAATGATGCTGCAACCGGTAGTGAAAATAGGCTGCTTGATCCTGCACGAAATCCTACAAGTCCGAGATTTTCTTTAAAATCATTTGAAAATCCCTCAATAAAAAAGGATGATTTTCGAATCTCAAAATCCAATCCTACTTTCCTTACCGATGGATACTGAATCGCATTGGAATAGCGGCTGACCAGAATGCCGTATCCCATGTCCACCCTGTCAAGTGCGCCTACTTTGAAATAGAGCGGCTGATTCGGGAATCCGTAACGTATGTAATATATTTTATCAATGATGGTATTTTTTGTTGCCTCACCGTCCGAAAAATCCCATTCATCCTTGTGAAGATTTCCATCTTCGTCTACATAAAAAACCAAATCCAGTGCAATGCCCCATTTTCCTATCGGAATAACGGGTCGAAGTGCAATCTGATTCCATATCTTGCCGTCAATGGTAACAGCACCGAAAGCACCTTGAACCTGCGACTGAGCTTCGAGAGAAACCAGCCAAAGCGGAACAATTAACACTATAAAACGATGTAGGGGTATGTGGTTCATGTGTTACCGTAAAAATTAGGGGTGAGAACAGTGATGGTTCAATCCCTAAATCCTTCGGTAGTTGAAGAGTCGTTTGGTAATTTACCGGCGTAGAATTATAATCGTTTATGTCAAAATATTTCCTACTGACCCTGCTATGTGCTCGAATCTTATCGGCTGGAACATCTGCGGCCATAACCAGTATTTCCATCGAAACAAAGCAGAACGGGTATATGGTTACCCTTTCCTCTACCGCGCCGGTTGCCCCCGAGAACCTTACGTCGTGGTATGCACCAGCGACGGGATGGTTTTATATTTCCATTCTGCATGCATCGGCAGATTCCGCACAGCTTTCGAGCAAAGATACCAAATTCCCGATCATGGAAATCCAGGCATCAACGGAAGACAGTTCTGCGCAGATCGCAATCAAATCCGCGCGCTACATTGAACAATCCGAGTTTTATTATTCTGATGAACCACCAGAAGTTCTTGCTTCTCTCCGGTTTCCTGTGATGGATCTTATAAGTGAGAAAGATGAAGGCGATTTGATTGTTTCAGATAAAAAACCAGTATCAAGAAATGTGATGTTACTTCGAAAAGGATTGTATTTTGCGGGAGTGTCGCTGACGGTTGCAGGAATCATCGATCAAGACCACGATGAAGGCAGCGGCTGGGAGTTACCCGCAGGTGCAGGAATCATCCTCGGAACCTGGATATGGGAAAAATTCGGTGATTAACTTCTGTGGGTGATTACTTGCCATATTTTGCCATTTTTTATGTGATCGGTATTCTGGCATTCGGGCTTTTTATTCGATTTTATTTTGCACGAAAACGGCTGATGGACACCACAAAATCGCATGAAATTAAGGGCGGAGAAAAAGTAGCAGAGGAAATGGCTAAGAAAATTAAAGATGATGCTGAGAAGCATCGGCGGGAAAGGGAGTAAAATGAAAAAAACATTTCTTCTGATTCTGATACTCCCATTTTCTGTAGTATTCGGGAAGAGTGCAGTGGAAATATCCGCGGAAATTATTATAAATCCACCGGATGAGCGGAAGATCCATGCAACGCCTCATTTGCTCAATATCGCACTCCATGGTCATTCTCTTCCGCAAGATCAAAAGGATGCTTTAATTGTAAAGGGATTTTCATTTGACGGACCGCTTGTAAACCGCACGGCTATGGTACGATCAGAGGCCAACGGACTGGATGCTTCTCTTGATTACGGAAATCTCAGGTTTCATTATACAACCAGCGGATCAAACGGGGTGGATCCAACAGACGGTGACGGAAATTCTGTTCCGGATTATGTGGATTCCATGGCTGCAATTTTCAGCGATGTCTGGACATATCAACTCACGACGTTGGGATACAACCAGCCTCCATCTGACGGAACGGAAGGCGGATCAAGCCATTACGATATTTACATCCGAAGCCTCGGTGCCGGCCTGTACGGATATGTGCAATCCGAAAACTGGGCAAGCGGAAACGGCGATAATGAAAATTCCTCAGAAACGGAAACTCTCGCTGTTACGAGTTATATGGCCATGCAGAATTCTTATGCAGGATTTGCTGGAAATACTGAAATCGAAAATATTAAAGTAACGGCGGCGCATGAATTTTTTCATGCAGTTCAATTCGGATACGATGCCTACGAGAAAGGCTGGGTGCTGGAAGCATCGGCTGTTTGGATGGAAGAAGAAATGTATAATGATGTTAATGACTGCTATCAATATATGACTTCCTGGTTCGCTTATCCTGCAACATCCCTTGATGAAAGCGGCTCCCACTGGTATGGATCCTTCATATTTTTTCAGTACATAGATGAACATATGGGCGGAAGCGAGCCAATCCGTCGGATGTATGAGATTGGAGTTTCGAGCCCAAGTAATACCGGTGATTTCAGCCACGCTGATATCGACGCTGCGCTTGATGAACAAGGATTCACATTTAAGGGTGCACTCAATGGAATGGCCATCGCCAATTTTGTACTTTCTTCTAATTCCGGTGCCGGCGATTATTCCTATCAAGAAGCAGATGAATACCTTGTTTCTTCGCCGGGAATTTTTGCCAGCATTTCATTCAAAGAAGGAATGGATACCAGCATATCCAGCACATCGCTGAACCGCTACGCGACGGAATATATTTCGCTGACTTCGAACGATCCGATCAAGTGCACCATCACTCCTTCCTCATCCAATGCAGAAGACCTTGTGCTACACGCGATTCTCGAAACAAGTTCCGGATCCGTTACCGTAATATCAGAGTCTAATGAATCCATCAATATTGATCCGGCAAATTATGATAGGATGGGGCTCGCCATTGTCAGCCAGGATACCATGGGCGGAGACTGGGATTATTCGGTTTCTTTTGAAAATGGGCTTGCTTCCGTAACCGGGACATCTCTTCAGGCAGGCGAAATAAGGATTGATTCCAATTATCCGAATCCCTTTAACGGAACAACTGCATTCCAAATCAATGTTGCGGAAACCCAAAGAGTGAAAGTCACGATGGTGAATGGGCGCGGGCACACCGTGAGGACCGTTTTCCACGGAACTGCTGCTGCAGGCGGAACGGTGATAACTTGGGACGGACGAATGGACTCCGGGAAAAGAGCTCCATCCGGATTATATATCGTAAATGCGATCGGCACAGAAACAACGGCAGCCGAAAAAATATTATATCTTAAATAATCAGTTAGGCAGAAGTGTATTCAGAGATTTTAAATGATCCCGATAGGTTTCGAGTGCATTATAATATCTTCGCTCGTATTTCATTTTTTCGCTACCGATATCAATAACATAGGCATTCCCGCCCGCTTCTTTTTTTGCAATGGATACAAGGGAATGGAAAAATCTGTCAATTTTATCGAGGCTTTTGCCGATGTTGTCAACTTTTTCTGTTTTTTCAGCGATCAGTTCCACAGACTCGCCTGCCTTGTCAAAGGTGATTTCTATAGCAGCAGTTTCCATCAGTTTTTCCAGGCGCGGTTTTAAGTCCTTGCGGCGTTCCTGCAGTTTTAGTATTGCCGGTTTCCAGCCTCTTATCTGATCTGCAATAAAAACGAGTTTCTTGTTTTTCTTTTTCAGCGCTTTGATTAAATCGCTGCGGTTCCGGTTATATTTGGCGAGAGATACACGAATCTGGGAATCCTTGGCAGAAAAATCATCCAAGTATGTTATTTGGGTTCCTTTAATTTCTGTGTCTGGGCCAATATTTTTTTCCCTTTGAATCAAGGCTGCCGTCTTGCGTTGGGTCTTGGCTTTTTCAAGAATATACTGCTGCGCTTCATGCATCTTGTCCATCGACGATGAAATTGCGCTGTGTAATTCAAAGTCCTTCCGGAGAGACTTTTTCATGATCGGTTTTAAAGCTGATTCAAGTGAATTCAGTTCCTTTTCATTGGCCTGGATCCATTCCCGGTAATTCAGAATCTGGGAATTCATTGCTTGGACATCATCGAATTTCTTGATGGATTCTTTTGGCCCTGAGCAGGAAAGAAACATGAGTGCTGCCATACAAATGGGAAGAATTCTGCTCATTGAATGAAAGTCATGATTCATTTTATTATGATTGTGCCAACCTTTATTTTTTACTGGGTGACAGCAGAATGTTTGATTACTCCTCTAGCTGATCAGAGATGAGTTTTCCGGACTGGTAATATTCCAGCAATTCATCATAGCCGCCGATGGCTGTTCCATCAATCAGAATCTGCGGAACCTCAGAGCTCTTGCCGATCTTCTCCAGTTCTTTGCTGCTGATGTTTTCGGCTTCGATGTCGATTTCTTTATATTCAATATTCTGCTCTTCAAACAGACGTTTTGCCATTGAGCAGTAAGGGCAGCGGGATGTGGTATAGATTGTGACGTCCATGATGTTATTGTTTCCTAAAATTACAGACGTGCCGGAAAAAATCCTATTTCAGGAGAATCATTTTTTGTGTTTCACGAAACGATCCGGAACGCATTTCCACGAAATACATTCCGCTGCTGTGCCGGTTTGCATTCCAGACAATTTCATGGGTTCCGAGTTTGAGGTGTCCGTCCGCCAGCGTTTCCACCAATCGGCCGGTGATGTCATATACATGTAGGGAATACAGATCTGTATTCCCTACAGAAAACCGGATCGTGGCGGTTGGATTGAACGGATTCGGATAAACCGGGTGCAGTGCAAAACCTGTCGGAATCATGTTCACTTCCAGGTTCAATGACGGTACATAATTATGGGGTGCTTCGGTTGTAAAACGAATCACACGACCGCTGTCCAAAGCTGCTGCCCCAAGAGCATACGTATTGTTGAACAGCACCTGCAATCCGTCATTCTTATCCGGCGACTCAATGCCGACCGTAGAATAATTTTTTGTTACATCTACGTCTGCAATGCTGTAATACTGGAATTCAATCACGCCATCACCGCTGGAAGTGGGCAAGGCAGACTGGGAATAAAGGATAATTTCAAATGTCTCTTGGGTAGTCTCGTCGTAGCCGTTAAGTGCCCGCGACCATTCTATAATGAAACGTCCTTCCGTTTGGTCATACCGCGTGAACACATTGATCCACACATCAATTGCATCGTCCCCGTCCGTGTCAATGGTTTCAAGATCATCCCAGAACGGCGCCAGCATGGCGTTCGGCCCCATCGCCATCGGAATAGAAAAATTCCAGAAATAATTTACCGGAGTTGGTTCAAAGGAAGTCCAGCCGTTGGAACTGATGGTAATGTCATCATACGTATTCCCAAAATACTGAAATGAAAACGGCAAATCCACTCGCACATGTTCATCGTCATCCAGTACATATCCTGTAGCTCCGCTGCCGCCGTAATCAGGATCGAGCTCGATCCAGTTGAATACTGGAGTTTGGGTATAATTAGAATCAACATTATCATAAGCCCAGTATCCGTAATGTGATGGAAACATCGTATGGCTTGTAGATGATGGATTAAGGGCAATATCGATCCTGATTGAATCCACATCATTCCAAACAGCATCTGACAATAGCGCTGCGATAGACAGCTCGCTGCTGATAGAAACGTCGCCGATATTTATGTTCACATAATCCAAATCCACAAAAGCTGTATCCCAGGGATTCAAAGCAAAAGGCGGTTTTATTTCCTCAGTCATAGGATCAATGCTTAGCGAATCTGCCAATGGAAAAACATCGATGCGTAGTGTATCAAATTGAGCATTACTTAAATTGGTGAATACCAAATCGGGGCTAATCGTATATTTTTGTCCATTAGTTTGTGTAGGTGCATTGACCAAATCAACTGTAATAAACGGGTTGCTTACAGCAACAACTATATCACCACTTTGATTCTCAGCTGTAAGGGAAACATTTAAAGGAATACCGCCTGAAGCCTTTCCCAGATAGCGGAATATAATAGAATCAATAGCAACTGCTTCACTTCCTTCTGGTATAGCCGGATAGGAAAATGTGGAATCTATCATATCAATGTTTGCTGTAGATGTTGCGATGCCAGTTCCTAACGGAACCACAATATCGGAGGTATTTCGTAATTGGGGAAAAACTGCCACTTTTTCACCTGGATCAACCAAGCCATTTCCATTATCATGCAATACATAACCGATAAATTCAATGGAATGCCCGGATTGGTAAACCGTTACTTCCTTGTGGCCCTGGATAAATCCTGATTTGTTTACGTAAATGTTAAGACTTGTTTCATCCCCTGGGTCTGCAGAAACCTGAAATAGACCGCTAGAATTTGTCATTCCTTTTACCAGCAGAGAATCATCAGCCATAACGGCAACAACCGCATCCGTAACCGGAACAGCATTGGAGTTAGTTACTGTCATTGAAATGAAACCATCCGCAGAAAACACCGAATCCGAATCAATCGAAAATTGGTCTGGAGTGCCCAGATATACCGAAACTGAAGGATCTCCTAAAATATTGTATACATGAAAATAAAATTCTTGTCCTTCTCCCGGGCCGTCCAAATGAGGAAATTCGGTTAGCAGCCCCAATTGCCCTGCAAGCATTGCCGGACCTAATTCGACTACATTCCTGTCCAGCATTGCATCGTACATATAAGCATTGATCACATTGTTAAATTTTGTGCTGGTATGCAGATCAGACGGACCTATCACAGCTACACCGCCCTGCGGAATGGTCGGCGTCCCGGCACGAATCAGAGATTCTCCAAAACAGGTTGGAACTGTCGGATTTCCGAAATCATTGGCATTGCAAACAAAACTGGTAAATACCGGCGTCATCCATCCATTATTCAATCCGGCTACATCGCTGACATGAAATTCCGGATAATGCCAACCGTTCGCATCTCCCCATCCACGGTAATTCACTATGCCTACTCCACCATCAATGGCTTCAGAAATAAGTGCTGCACCCTGTTGATTGGGAGGATAATACACCGTATCTACCGATGAAAATCCGTGGTCTAAAAGTTCGTCCCTTACCCAGTAAGACGTCCATTTTGGAGTGGTAGGAATGGGAATGGAATTGCTGTAATTCCCTGCAACAACAAGAGCTTTATTCAGCCAATTCGAATTCGATGCCAATGGATCCCGGTGATATTTGATTGTTTTCTGCATAACCACCATTAGTTCTGTTACAGAAGTCACGGACATGCGGCCAACAAATATGTCAGGAATGAAATCATCGCCTACCAAATGTGAATATTTTTGATCTGTAACATCATTTGCATCTCCGTAATAGAATGTAGGCACCACACTTCCCGATCCCTCATTCACTTCTCCAATAATCAGCACATATTCCAGCAGAGGGTTTTCGTTAAGCTCATTGGCAATAGTCGTCTTAATCGCATCTGCAGTATTTCCCGCTTGCGAAGAATTTTTTACTTTGACATCAAACCCCTGCGAAGCTTTGAATGATACAAACGTACTGATATAGGTCTTCCAAGCATCAGGAACAATAATCATATAAGTTCCGCGCATAGGATTGATTTCATTTCTTGCAAGTCCGTATTCGGATCCCGCAAGAGCACTGAATGCCATTGGAATCTGCCTGCCTATAATTTCCGACCTAGATTTTCCGCGGTAGGTCGCATCTGCAGAGCTCAAAATTGAGAACGATATAATTATGGACGTAAATACACGCATTTCTTAATGATAGTTTCTTGCGGTGTTTTGAATTGAAGAAAATACACACCCGAACTGAGGCCTGCATGAATTTGGTTGGGCATACTGAATGCCCATGTTGTTTGCTGATTTATGGATACCGGAATCGATTCTGAATAAACTTCCTGCCCCAACAGATTATACATGCTTACAGAAACGGGCACATCCAGACCCGATAGATTGATCGTTAGCATACCGTTGGATGGGTTGGGGTATGGATCTGAAACATTGAGGCCTGGTTTGATCGATGGTGATGATGTTGACGTTGAAAGATAAGATGCATCTACTGCCATAAATTTCATCGATGCAATCTCCCATCCGCGGTAACTGATTGATTCATCACGTTTCAGAGATAATTGCACCCGTACCGAATCGAAGCTTGTTGTTTCTCTTGCAATTATTCTGTCTGTTCGGAATGCATTCCAATGGTGACCCGATACACCCAAAGATGCCAGTACCGAATCATTGCCATCTACAATTGAAAGAAATACAGAATCAATATCCCATTCAAGTTCATAGCGGTGTGTCAATTCAACGGCTACTTGCTGCATACCCGCAACATCAATGAATTGTGACTTGAGCTCTAAAGTATCGCTTGATGTACCGTTTGCATAGGTGAAATAATGTTGTGATTTCAGTGTGTCTTCACCTACCGTCCAGTCTCCTACGGATGTCCATAAAGTTGTGTCTGAAAAATCCAGGGGTAAAAAAATATCAGCCGTCTGTATTTCAATGAAATATTCTGTATTTGAATTCAATTCTACGTTCCGCATCCAGGGAAAATAATCGCCGTCTTCATAAGTAACAAAGATGTCCCATACACCAACATCCAGAGTAAATGGATTAACGCCTGTTTGAGCGGAAAGTGTATCTGATCCGAACATACCATTTACAATACAAAGAGGATAATCTCTCTGAAAATGATGATCTTCTTCAATATGGAATGTCACCACTGCTTGCGGGCTCGATTCCAATGTAAAATTCTGCTCAGCAATACTACTGCTGTTTGCTGTGACTTGAGCTGTTGCAACGCTGTACCCTTTCTTTTTTACGTTAACAGTGTAACTTCCCTCCGCAACAATTCTTCTGTATCTGCCGAATGTATCGGTGAGCCTCGGTTGCTGCACTCCCCCGCTCAATTCAATTATGATCACTTCAGCATCTTCAACGGGAATTCCTGAAGCATCAGTTACAATGCCTGTAATCTGTGATGCATCTTCATTGTAGCCAATCGTCCGGTTCATAAGATACAGCATTCCCGGCATAAGCCGATCCATGGTATCCTCGATCAGAGCACTGTCCGGCTGAATATTGGCAGTTCCGCACTCTACCAGATACTGAAAACAGCCGGTCGCAGAGTAAAACCAGTCATGCGCATTTCCTCGTCTTGAGACACTTTGCACAGATTCATAATGATCTTCGCTTTCTTCCTTTTGCAACATACCAGCCAAAGCATCTGCAATCGTTTTCTGTTCTTCGTTATCTGGTGTATTCTTTCCATTCGCCCACTTCCACGATGAAATAACTTTTTCGGAATATCTTCCAGATCTTGAACTGTGCCAAGCGATAGAAAATAAAAAGTCATGCTCTAAGGCCAATGCGCGGATTGCCTGTACTTCTGATTCAGAAAATGGCTGCGGACCGCGGTAATAATCATAGTGAGCCGCATAATCGGTTGGATCATTCTCCATAAATGTATCACCAAAGACCCAATTGAAGTCATAATTCCTGTTCAAGTCAACTCCATCAATATCATTACCTATACTCGGATCATAATCAAACAAACCGTTCGGCTGCGTTCCATTCGGGCTAAAATCACGTTTATTCTTGCGGTAGCTAACATCCAGCCCCGCATGTACAACATTCAATCCTTCTGGATTATGTGTAGGAACAATCCAAGTTTCCAGTTCCTGCTTTAATATAGCGGCATGGGTGACCATGGAAGCTTCCGGGTTGAGCAAGGCATGGATAAGTTCAATAACCGCTTCCACTCCGAGTATTTCTTCGGCATGGCACTGGCCCAGGAATAAAACGCGTGGCTCATCCTCTTTTTGCTGCACATTGTCAGATATTTTTACTGCAAGAATTGGAAGATTCTCTTGGCCGGAATACCCAAGCGTATCTACGCGAAATACATCGCTGTATTCCTCAAGCTGGTCTAAAGAATCGAGAAGTGATTGAATTTCTTCAAATGAATGAAAGCGAGGGTCAATGGTTTCTGCATACAGGCAGGTCCAAAACATCAGCCATAATGAAACAAAGATTTTTTTCATGAATCACTTTACGTACGAAAATTTGCCGTTCAATATCTTTTGGTTGGATTCGATTTGAAACAAATAGACACCGCTCGATATCGGATTGCCTAACATATCTGTTGCGGCCCAATTAAAAGACATAGCACCCGCAAGGTTTGGAATTAGAGTAGCTTGATATACCTGCTGACCGAGAATGTTATGTATAGCAATATGGATCGGTTGATCTGAAATTGCATTAATCGGAATAGATACATTTCCGTTAAATGGATTTGGGTAAGCATGGCCAATGCTGAATTCATTAGGAATATCGGGAGAACCAATCTCCATCAGTTCAAAATGAAGCACTTGTCCGTACAGATTCACCAAATCTTCTTTTCCCGAACTGCGCAGATCCTGCCAATGCAACAGCCAAGTCCTGTCATCTGAATTCCCAATCGGTATCAATTGCGGCAATTTCTGATCATGGTATTCAGCAGCCAAAATAATTGGTTCGGCAACCGTACTTTGATGCACCATTGCACCGTAAAGATCCAATCCGCCTGATAGCAGCGGGTCATCCACCGCTGAACCTCGCTCATCTTCCCAAACAACGAAAAAAGAATTTTCCCCAACCACAATCGCATCAGAATTATCTCTGTAAAATGTATCTTGCTCACAACAGATAAGAAAATTGGAATCGGCAAGTTCCAAATTCGTTATATCAAATCGTTGGCCATAGATTGAATAAGATTCACCGTTCCTAAAATCAGACCAGGAAATAAGTGTTGAAGATTCCGATCCCATACCAATCGATGGATTGCTTTGATCGTTTACTGCATTCGTTAGATTGATTGCATCGCTTCCAAGCAGCTTATTTCCTTCCCAATCAACCACCTGTAGAAACAAATCTTGAGCATTACCAGACACTTCTGCTTCCCAAACCAACAAAGCACCGCTAGAATCAGGTAAAATTTCTGTAGATAAATTTTCCGGATCTCCAATTGTTGTTAGCGTTAATCCGCTTGAATTCCAGCCATCAGCAGTTGATCCGGAAGAATCCAACAGAACATATTTGAATACTCCGGACCCCCAAACATCTTCTTGCCAAAAAATCATATATTCACCATTAGTATTTTGAACAATCGCTTCAACATATTCATCAATCTCAATTTCATCAGCAACAATGATTTCATTAGCTGATATACTGCCGTCTCCATTCATGATTCTAAAATATATATCATAATCGTTAGCATTACGAATTTCCGACCAAACACAGGCCACACCTGATGGATTTGGTAATAGGAAAAGCTGCCTTTGGTCAGCAGTACCTTGATAAAAATAAACGCCGCTGGAATCCCATTCGTTTTCAAGGGCCAAATTTAATCTGTTGATCCTTCCAAGAGTGGAACCACTTGAATTTTCAAAGACACCCGTATATATACTTTCATTCGAAATAACCATTGTCGGTTCATTAATCAGCTCAGAAGAACTGAACGGCATATAACCCACTTGTATGCCGTTCTCCATTGTTGGATCAGGCTCGTTTCCGCTAACATGTGTTCCGAATAATACTTTTCCGTACCTGTTATCCTCCCATGAAAGCAATGTACTGCCGTCTAACAATGTTGCATTACGTACAAATTTGACATCGCCATCCATTCCCTCCATCACGTTAATTCCATTTTCCTCAAATCCAATCTGACCTAATTCGTTTATCAGCTGAGACTGCAGATCAATACTTCCGCTACCTGCGTCCGCAAATATAATAAATTGCCCGACCGCTCCGCCTGAAGAAATAATTGGATCTGTTTGATTGCCATCTGCATTGGATATGACTAATCCGGAATCAGCAAGCAGCCTGTT